>NZ_JACVTV010000073.1:0-21838 GCF_016624625.1 Stenotrophomonas sp. S41
GCTTCGCAAGCGCCCGAACGCACAGCCGCCAGCGGCTGGGCCGGTCTGGGGATTCACGGCGTCCCCCAGCCAACCCACCCTCCCGGCCAACCCCGAGATCCAGCACGCCCACACCCACCACGGAGGGGCTCCGCCGTTGGCCGACCCGGCCGAAGGCCCACCCCCGCGCGATACAATGCGCACCATGAACACCCCCCAGGACTCCAGCCTCGGTCGCGAGGTCAGTTACCCGTCGCAGTACGATCCCGGCCTGCTGTTTCCCATCCCCCGCATCGGCGCCCGCGCCGAGATCGGCCTCGATGACGCCGCGCTGCCGTTCGTCGGCCACGACCGCTGGCACGCCTTCGAACTGAGCTGGCTCGACCCGCGCGGCAAGCCGCAGGTGGCGGTGGCCACCGTGCAGGTGCCGTGCACCTCGCCGCGGCTGATCGAATCGAAGTCGTTCAAGCTGTACCTGAACTCCCTCAACAGCACCCGCATCGACAGCGCCGAGGCACTGCGCGAGCGCCTGGTGGCCGATCTGTCGGCCTGCGCGGGTGCGCCGGTGCAGGTGCAGTTCGGCCTGCCGGAACTGCGCGAGGCGCCGCTGGGCGAATCGATCGATGGTCTGGACGTGGCGATCGACTGCTACGGCCCGCCGCAGGCGGACTACCTCGCCGCCGATGCCGGCCAGGTGGTGGAGGAGACCCTGGTCTCGTCCCTGCTGAAATCCAATTGCCCGGTCACCGGCCAGCCGGACTGGGCCACGGTCAGCGTCCGCTACCGCGGCCCGAAGATCGACCGCGCCGGCCTGCTGCGCTACCTGGTCAGCTACCGCGAGCACGCCGAGTTCCACGAGCAGTGCGTGGAGCGCATCTTCAGCGAGGTGTCCGCGCGCTGCCAGCCGCAGTGGCTGGAAGTGGAAGCACGCTACACCCGTCGCGGTGGCCTGGACATCAATCCCTGGCGTGCCAGCCACGGCATCGCCGGCCCGGCCGCGACCTTCCGCGAGCTGCGCCAGTAACCGCCGCACGCAGTTACGGGTAGCGCCGGGCCATGCCCGGCGAGCGAAGCGGGCACAGCCAAAGCCGCCGGGCACGGCCCGGCGCTACCGCGGTTGCCAGGCGGTCATCGGTAGCGCCGGCCGCTGGGCGGCAACTGTTGTGGGCACCCTCCACCGCGATTGTTCAGCCGCCCACCCGGACGGCTTCACATCTGCACCATCCCCATTTAACAACCTCCATGTCACCGTGCCATCCACGTAGTCATGCAGACGGGAGTGTGTGGATGAGCACCGAGAAGAAAGCCGATTTCTCCGGCGTCACCGCCAGCGTCGACAGTACCGCCGAGAAGGTTCCCAAGGCGGACTTCTCCGGCGTTACGGCCTCGGTGGACAGCACGGCCGAGCGCGTCGGCGGTACCTACACCGTGCAGAAGGGCGATTCGCTGTCGAAGATCGCCAAGCAGCACCTGGGCGATGCCAATGCCTGGAAAAAGATCTTCGAGGCCAACCGCGATGTCCTCGACGACCCGGACAAGATCTTTCCGGGCCAGACCCTGAAGCTGCCGCCGAAGTAAGCCGGCCCGCGCCGTCTGGCGCACCCAGGCCGACCGACAATCCCTGCGAGGAACACCCGAATGATCAAGACCAGCCCGCTCCAGACCGCCCTGATCGCCGCCCTGCTGGGCAGCGTTGCCTTGGTCGGTTGCAAGAAGAAAGAAGAGTCCACTGACAACAATGCGGCCCCGGCGGCGACCACCCCGGCCGAGCCTGCACCGGCGCCGATGACCGGCGCGCCGCCGCCGATGGCCGAGGCCGCCGCTGCGGTCAACGTTTCTTCGGTGACCGTGGGCAAGACTGCAGTTGCCGACAAGTCGGTAGCACCGGCAGCTCTGTTCGCGCCGAAGGACGATGTGATCGTCTCGGTCCGCAGTGACGGCGCGGCCAGCAACGTGAGCATCGGTGCCAAGCTGACCTTCCAGGATGGCCAGGTGGCGGGCGAGCAGAGCGACACGCTGAACGCCAGCGGTGCCGAGACGACCAACATCACGTTCAAGAACGCCAATGGCTGGCCGGCGGGCAAGTACCGTGCGGAAGTCATGGTTGATGGCAAGGCGGCAGGAACGCCGCAGGAGTTCGAGGTCAAGTAAGTCCCGCCGACTCTCTCCCGGTTGGACTCACGATCGACGCAGCCGCGAGGCTGCGTCTTTTTTACATCAGGCGCGGGCCGGCGCGTCCTGCGCCGTCGCTTGGCGGGCGTTGTCGGCAACCTGTTGCTGCTGGGCCGACTCCTGCGCGCGCGCCGCGAACGCCTGGCCCTCTGGCGATGCCTGCACATCACGCATCGCGGTGGCCAGGCTTTCACCGCCTTCACGTGCACCGGCCAGCAGAGCGTCGGCGTTGCCCCGGGCCGGCGGCTGATCGCCCTGGGTCGAGGTCAACGGCGGGTACTTCGGATCCTGCAGCTTCTCGATCTCGGCCGGGGTGGCCATTCGGTTGTCCAGGCCCGGCTCGATCACACCGCCGAAATCGTGCACCTTCACCCCCATGATCTCGCCCAGGGTGCGGTAGGCGGAGTTGCTGTTGACCGTATCCCCGAACACCTTGAAGCCGTAGTTCGGGTAGTTCAGGTCCTTTTCGTTCAAGGTGTCCTTGGCCGCCACGGCCGCGTTCCAGCGGCCCATCACTTCTTCCTTGCTGCCGGTCAGCGCGGTGTGATGCTGCTGGCCTTCCTTGATGTAGCTTTCCGACGTGGGCTTGGCACCGTGTTCGGCGGCGATATCCTTGTCGTGGGCGAAGTGCCACACGCGCAGGGAATGCTTCTTCTCGTCCGTGCCGATCGGAATCGCGCGCTGGGTTTCGCGGTCGGTGGCCAGGCCATGCAGTTCGGCCAGGGCTTTGCCCTGCGGGTCGCGCAGGACCCAGAAATCGTGGCTGGCGATACCGGCGACCCGTAGCGATCGGGCTTCAATGGAATATCCGTCTGGCATTGCATCATCTCCTTGATGGGGTCCATGCAGGCATCCCACGTGCCTGCTTCGTGTTCAGCGCTGCCCTCAGGGGGCAGCCAGGCAATGGGTGAAACCTTCCTCGAAGGTCTTCAGGCCCGCCTGGACACCCTGGTCGACGTAGTAGGCCCCGGCGCCACGCAGGCGCAGCGCCACCTTGCCGGCCGCCGCGTCGTGCTGCAGGTGCAGGCGGAACCCGGAAATGTTGTCTTCGGGGAAGTTGCCGGTTTCAAGCACCCCGTCCGGCACGTCTTCGCGGGTGACCTTGTGGTCCCACAGGGCATCGTCCTCGCCCAGTTGCGCCAAACGCTGCCGGGCGCATTCGAAAACCTTCGGGGTGGGCGTCTGCGGGGCAATGTGCAGCGTTGCAGACGCTTCGGGAACCGCATGAGCGGGTTCAGACATCGCGCATCCTCCTGATGCAAGCATGATCAACAACAACGTGGTGGCCGTTGGCAGCCGTGGTTTGAACATGACGACAATCCTGTTTCGTCCAATCATTGCGACTATAAGGCCCTGGCAGGTTAAGGAAACATCAGCAACGGCCCGCTGACCGGCCGCGCCGGCCGCTGCACCCTGCGGCCGCAGTACCCGGGCGTATGGCACGGCTTTGCCCCGCGCGGCTGAAAACGCGACAATGCAGGGGTTTCCCCCTCGCGCGCCCACCCTGACGGCGACGGGGAAAGTGACACGGTTGCACGTGGCACGGCGCCTGCGCCGGCCTTCCCCTGAGAACCGCTACAGAGTCCAAGTCCCCCATGTCCAAGATCCTCTACACGCTGACCGACGAAGCACCGTTCCTGGCGACCCAGTCGCTGCTGCCGATCGTCGACGCCTACACCGCCACCGCCGGTATCGTGGTGGAAACCCGTGACATCTCGTTGTCCGGCCGCATCCTTTCGCAGTTCCCGGAACTGCTCAGCGATGCGCAGAAGGTCAGCGACGACCTGGCCGAGCTGGGCCAGCTGGCGACCACCCCGGACGCCAACATCATCAAACTGCCGAACATCTCCGCCTCGGTGCCGCAGCTGAAGGCCGCCATCAAGGAACTGCAGGACCAGGGCTACCCGCTGCCGGATTACCCGGAAACCCCGGCCGACGACCAGCAGCGCGACTACAAGGCGCGCTATGACAAGGTCAAGGGCAGCGCGGTCAACCCGGTGCTGCGCGAAGGCAACTCCGACCGCCGTGCACCGCTGTCGGTGAAGAACTACGCGCGCAAGCACCCGCACCGCATGGGCGCCTGGGCGTCGGATTCGAAGTCGCACGTCGCGCACATGGCCGCCGGTGATTTCTACGGCAGCGAGAAGTCGGCCACCCTGGCCAACGCCGGTTCGCTGAAGATCACCTTCCACGGCAAGGACGGCAGCGCCGTCGTGCTGAAGGAAAAGACCGCGGTCAAGGCCGGCGAGATCGTCGATGCCGCGGTGATGAGCCGCAAGGCGCTGGCCGCCTTCATCGGTGAGCAGATCGCCGATGCCAAGGCCCAGGGCGTGCTGTTCTCGCTGCACCTGAAGGCGACCATGATGAAGGTCTCCGACCCGATCATGTTCGGCGTGGCCGTCAACGAGTTCTACAAGGACGTGCTGGCCAAGCACGCCGACGTGCTGAAGCAGGCCGGTTTCGATGCCAACAACGGCATCGGTGATCTGGCCGCGCGCCTGCCGTCGCTGCCGGAGGCCACCCGCGCCGCGATCGAAGCCGACCTGGCCGCCGAGTACGCACAGCGTCCGGGCGTGGCGATGGTCAACTCGGACAAGGCCATCACCAACCTGCACGTGCCGAGCGACGTCATCGTCGACGCCTCGATGCCGGCGATGATCCGCGACTCCGGCAAGATGTGGAATGCCGAAGGCAAGCTGCAGGACACCAAGGCCGTCATCCCCGACCGCTGCTACGCCGGCGTGTACCAGGCCGTCATCGACGACTGCAAGGCCAACGGTGCCTTCAACCCGGCCACCATGGGATCGGTGCCGAACGTCGGCCTGATGGCGCAGAAGGCCGAAGAGTACGGCTCGCACGACAAGACCTTCCAGATCACCGCCGACGGCGTGGTCAAGGTCACCGACGAGGCCGGCACCGTGGTGTTCGAGCACGCCGTGGAAGCCGGTGACATCTGGCGCATGTGCCAGACCAAGGACGCGCCGATCCAGGACTGGGTGAAGCTGGCCGTCGAACGCGCCCGCCTGAGCAGCACCCCGGCCGTGTTCTGGCTGGATGCCGGTCGCGCCCACGACGCGCAGGTCATCGCCAAGGTCGAGCAGTACCTGAAGGACCACGACACCAACGGCCTGGACATCCGCATCCTGCCGCCGGTGGAAGCGACCGCCTTCTCGCTGGACCGCATCCGCAAGGGTGAGGACACCATCTCGGTGACCGGCAACGTGCTGCGCGACTACCTGACCGACCTGTTCCCGATCATGGAGCTGGGCACCAGCGCCAAGATGCTGTCGATCGTGCCGCTGATGGCCGGTGGTGGCCTGTTCGAGACCGGTGCCGGTGGTTCGGCCCCGAAGCACGTGCAGCAGTTCGTCGAAGAGGACTACCTGCGCTGGGATTCGCTGGGTGAATTCCTGGCCCTGGCCGCGTCGCTGGAGCATCTGGGCAACCGCTACGACAACGCTGCCGCCCGCGTGCTGGCCAAGGCGCTGGACGAAGCCAACGGCCAGTTCCTGGACAACGACAAGTCGCCGTCGCGCAAGCTGGGTGGCATCGACAACCGCGGCAGCCACTTCTACATCGCGCTGTACTGGGCCCAGGCCCTGGCCGCGCAGGATGAAGACGCCGCACTGAAGGCCCGCTTCGCCCCGCTGGCCAAGGCACTGACCGACAACGAGCAGACCATCGTCGATGAGCTGGCCGCGGTGCAGGGCAAGGCCGTGGACATCGGTGGCTACTACCGTCCGGACGTGGCCAAGGCCAGCAAGGCCATGCGCCCGAGCGCGACCTTCAACACCGCGCTGGAGCAGCTGCGCGGCTGATCCATCGCCGCCTGCGTGTGACACCCGGAAACCCGCGCTTCGGCGCGGGTTTCTTTTTGCCTGGGGTGAGGGGTCAGAGCCCTTCTGCACGCAGAAGGGATCTGACCCCATTGCCCGGAACCGTCAAAACGGCATGAAACTTGCCCACGATGGCCGTCGCAGAACCCATAAATACGTGCCTGAAGCCGCCATCGATCTGAGCAGTCGATCACGACGTACGCGCGCGGCGATGGCCTAGCCTTGGCGATGCGAGACCGTCGGGGAGGCGGTCGCCCGGGGAACACGGATGGCACGCGTGCTGGTGGTGGGAACCGATCTCCAGGGCGAACAGGCCCTGCTGCAGCGGCTGCGCGTGGCCTCGGCCCTGCCCGATGGACAGGTATGCCGCAGCCAGGACCTGGACGACTGTGACCTGCTGGTGGTCCGCGATACGCCCGCGCTGCGCAACGCCGCGCTGCGCATGCGCGAGCAGCGGCCGCGACTGCACTGCTGGATCGAGGGCAGCGGTGGCCAGCTGCGCGAAGGCCATGGCCGCCAGGATGTACTCGATGATGGGGCCATCGGCCGCGCGCTGCGTGGCATGCAGGGCAGCGCCGAACCCGCGCCCATCCGCTTGGCCGACGGCGCCCACGCCATCACCCGCCTGCTGCGCGAGCGCCTGCCGCTGCGCCAGGGCCACGCACTGCTGGGCGAGCGCGGGCAGCCTCTGCTGCTGCTGGATCTGGAGCAGGACCAGGCGGTGGTGCTGCAGGAACCGGCCGCCGTACTGGTGGAGCGTCTGGCCCAGGGCTTCGAACATCTGTACCTGGACGCGCTGACGGCGCCGCAGTTCCAGCTGCTGGCCGGCAACCGCGCGCGCCAGCCGCTGCGCCCGCTGCTGTGGCAATGGGCGCAGCGCAGCCGCCATTGGCAGGCGCTGGACGAGCGACTGCGCAGTGCAGCGGTGAAGCTGCTGCGCTGGCCCGACTTCCGTGTGCTCGGCCACGACCACGATGGGTTCCGCCTGTGCTCGCTGCTGCTCAAGCGCGCGTACACGGTGGACGAGTGCGCGATGCTGCTGGAACTGCCGCCGGCTGCGGTGCGCGATTTCATCCATGCCGCCTACCTGTGCGGCTACGCGCAGCTGCAGAACGCCGCGCCGGTGCCCGTGGCCGCGCGCGGCAGCGGCGCCGACCACGGCCTGCTTGCCCGCCTCTGGCGCAGCCTGCGCGGGAGCGAGCGCAATGCGTGAGCACAAGGTGGTGGTGCTGGGCGGCATGGGCAGTGGCAAGTCGACCCTGGTGCGCAGCATCGCGGCCGGTGCGGTCATCGATACCGACGTCGCCAACAGCGACCGCGCGGGAGCGGACAAGGCCTCGACCACGGTCGCTCTGGATTATGCCGACATCGACCTGCCCAACGGCGAGCGCCTGCGCCTGTACGGCACGCCGGGCCAGCAGCGCTTCGACTTCCTGTGGCCGATCCTGCTGCAGGGCGCGCGTGGCGCGGTGCTGCTGCTGGACGCGCGCCGCGCCGGCCTCGCCGACGAACTCGATGCCTACCTGCAGGCGCTGCGGCCGTTCGCCGGCACGCTGGCGCTGGTGGTAGCGGTGACCCACCTGGACCAGATACCCGACGCGCAGCTGGATGACTGGGCCAACCGCGCCTGCCTGGACGACCAGCCGCTGCCGCTGCTGCCGATCGATGCGCGTGACCGCGCGCAGGGCCTGCTGCTGATGGATGTGCTGATGAGTGAAATGGAAGCGCACGCACTGGTGGCCCTGCATGGCTGACGGACAGGTGGCGACGCTGCCCGACGCCGGCCAGCGCGAGCGCCTGCAGCCGCTGCTGCAGGACCTGCAGCGGCGCGTGGAGGGGGTCCGCACGGTGGTGCTGGCCAGTGTCGATGGTTTCGCCCTGGTCAGCGCCGGTGCTGATGGCCGCAGCGAGCGGCTGGCGGCGATGACCAGCGCGATGCTGGCCTTGGCCGCAGCGGTGGGCCGCGAACTGGCGCTGGGCGACCTGCAGACGCTGATGCTGGAAGCACTGGGCGGCAAGGTGCTGATGCTGGCGATCCAGACCGAAGGCCGCGCACCGCTGCTGCTGATGGCCGCCTGCGACCAGCGCAGCGTGATCGGCCAGGTGCTGTGGCAGAGCAGGGAATGTGGCCAGGCGATCCTGGCCGAACTCAGCGGATCGTGAGCCCGGCCGCAGGGGAACGAGGGGCTCGAACCAACACCGACAAGGGGATACGACGTGGCTGGACTGACTGAATCGCTGAATGCACTGATGGGCATCGATGGCGCGCAGGCCGTGGCGCTGGTCGACTACGAGAGCGGCATGCTGCTGGGCGAGGCGGGCGCCGGCATGGACATGGAAGTAGCGGCCGCGGGCAACACCGAAGTGATCCGCGCGAAGATGAAGACGGCCGCATCGCTCAATCTCAACGACAGCATCGAGGACATCCTCATCTCGCTGGGCAAGGCGTACCACATCATGCGGCCGGTGGCGAAGAAGAAGGGGCTGTTCTTCTACATCGTGCTGGACCGCGCGAAGAGCAACCTCGCCCTGGCCCGGCGCAAGGTGCAGGACGTGGAGTCCGAGCTGGCGATCTGAGCCACCGGCTGTTGTAGAGCCGAGCCCATGCTCGGCTGCTTGTGCTCCCGCCCTTTCGTAGAGTCGAGCTTGCTCGACTTCTGCCAGAAGCAGTCGAGCAAGCTCGACTCTACCGACGCGCCAAGGCAGCCGAGCATGGGCTCGGCTCTACACAAGCTACCCCACGCCGGCGTATGGTGGATGCCCGTCTCCCTGCCGAGCCGTGCATGTCCCAGCCTGACATCGCCGTCGACCTGGCACCGCGTATCGCCGTGGCCATCCGCGATGGCTTCGAGGACTACCACGCGCGCTTCGCGGCGATCACCGCGCGGGCGCGGCTGCGCTTCGAGCAGCGCGACTGGGCCGCTGCACGGCAGGATGCGGTCGAGCGCATCGCCCTGTACGACCTGTGCATCGCCGAACGGATGGACGCGCTGCGGCGCATGGCCGGCGACGCGATCGGCGTGCGCGCGCTGTGGCTGCAGGTGCACGCGCACTACAACGCGCTGCTGCAGGGGCTGATCGACGCCGAACTGTACAAGACCTTCTACAACACCCTGGCGCGGCGCCTGTTCGCCACCCGCGGGGTCGACCCGGCGCTGGAATTCATCGCCTTCGACATCGAACCCTCCGATGCGATCACCCACCCGGTGGCCCGCCACACCTATGCGGTGTCGCCCACGCGCCCGGTGGAGGCCCTGCAGCGGGTGCTGGCCGATTACCGCTTCGACGTGCCTTACGCGCACCAGCTGCGCTGCGCGGCGGCCATCGCCATCCGACTGCAGGATGACCTCGCCCACTGGGGCGATACGCCGGTGCGCAGCATCGAGCTGCTCGACACCGTGTTCTACCGCGAGCGTCGCGCCTACCTGGTCGGCCGCGTGTTCGGCGAACACCGCTTCTCGCCCTGCATCATCGCCCTGGTCAACGACGAGCACGGCCTGCGCGCCGATGCGGTGCTGACCCGGCGCCGCGATGTCGCCCACCTGTTCGGTGTCTCGCGCAGCTATTTCCAGGCCAACCTGGCCACCGTCGGCGATGCCGTGGTGTTCCTGCGCAGCCTGCTGCCGGGCAAGCCGATCGACGAGATCTACACCGTGCTCGGCCGCGCCAAGCAGGGCAAGACGGAGCGCTACCGCACCTTCTTCCGCCACTTCAATGAACACCCGCACGAACAACTGGTGCATGCCGAGGGCACGCCGGGCATGGTCATGGCGGTGTTCACCCTGCCCAGCTACCCGCTGGTGTTCAAGCTGATCCGCGACCGCTTCGCCTGGCCCAAGGCGATGTCGCGCCAGCAGGTGGAAGAGAAGTACGCGCTGGTGTTCAACCTGGATCGCGTCGGCCGCCTGCTCGATGCCCAGCCCTACCGCCACCTGCGCTTCCCGCGCGCGCGCTTCGCCCCGGCGCTGCTGGACGAGCTGCTGCAGCAGTGTGCGCAGAGCGTGCGGGTGCAGGGCGACGAGATCGAGATTGCCCTGTGCTACGTGCAGCGTCGCTTCCGCCCGTTGAACCTGTACCTGCGCGAGCAGGGCGGGCAAGCCGTACGCGCGGCCGTGCTGGACTACGCGCAGGCGATCACCGACATGGCCCGCAACAACATCTTCCCCGGCGACATGCTGCCGAAGAATTTCGGCGTGTCGCGGCATGGTCGCGCCGTGTTCTACGACTACGACGAGCTGTGCCTGGTCAGCGACTGCGTGTTCCGCGCCTGGCCGCAGCCGCGTACGCCGGAAGAGGCACTCGCCGACGAACCATGGTTCCATGTGGGGCCGCGTGACGTTTTTCCCGAGCGCTTCGGTCCATTCATGGGCCTGCCGGCGCAGGAGCTGGCGGCGGTGCGTGAACACTACCGCCACCTGTTCGATCCCGCCTGGTGGCAGGGCCTGCAGGCCCGTTTCGCCAGTGCTGACTACCCCGACACGCCGCCGTACGCCGCCGACCATCGCTTGGCGTGATCAGCCGGGCCGTAACACATCGCAGGGCGACCTGGGGTAGGCTTCGTACCTCATGCACAAGGAGTGAGTGTGATGCGATCTTCCCTTTTCCTGGCCTTGACCCTGGCCCTCGGTGGCGGCGCGGCCTGCATCGGCACCGCCGATGCGCAGAGCGCGCGTGAAGTACGCAAGCAGACCGAGGCCAGCATGACGCTCAGTGGCGTCATCGACATCGGCCGCGATGGCCAGGTCGAAGGCTTCCAGCTCGACCACCGCGAGAAGGTTGCCGAAGACGTGGCGGCGATGGTCGACGGCACGGTCAAGGCGTGGCGTTTCGAGCCGGTGCTGGTCGATGGCCAGCCGGTGCGTGCGCGCACCACTGTCCAGCTGCGCCTGCTGGCGGACAACCTGGCCGGCAACACGATGCAGGTCCGCGTGACCGACGCGAACTTCGACAAGGTCCGCGACGAGAACAACCTCGGCAGCGATGACATCCGCGCGGTGAGCATGCGCCCGCCGGTGTATCCGGACAAGGCAGCCTCGATCCGCGGCCAGGGCGTGGTGCTGCTGCTGGTCAAGATCGGGCGTGATGGCAAGGTTGCCGACGTGATTGCAGAACGGACCAACCTGACCTCGGTCGGTCCCGGCCGCACCATGGACATGCTGCGTGACGTGCTGGCCAAGTCCAGCGTCAAGACCGCGCGTAGCTGGACCTTCAAGCCGCCGACGACCGGCAAGGACAAGGACAAGGAGTTCTGGACCGTACGGGTTCCCGTCCACTACGCCTTCGACTCGAAGAAGGAGCGCTATGGCCGCTGGTCGGCCTACATCCCGGGCCCGCGCCAGCAGGCCCCGTGGATCACCGGCGAAGACGAGAAGGCCACCGGTACCGACCTGCTGCCCGAGGGCGGCGTCTACATGGTCGGCCGCAACGACGGCCCGCGCCTGCTGACCCCGCTGGGCTGACCGACGCGGCCACAGCGCCAGGCCGTGCCTGGCGCGCCCGCGCACGGATCAATCCGCGTGCGGGTAGACCACCACGCGGTTGCGGCCCTGTTCCTTGGCCAGGTACAGGGCCTTGTCGGCCAGTCGCAACGCCTGCTCCACGTCGGCATGGAACGTGGGGAAATGGGCCACGCCCAGCGATACGGTGATGTTGCCGACCGGTGCGAACGGCTGCCCGGCAATCGCCTGGCGCAGGCGCTCGGCGGTCTGCTGCGCCGCCGCCACGCTGACGCCCGGCAGCAGCACCAGGAATTCCTCGCCACCGGCGCGGCACAGCACGTCGGTCTCGCGCGAATGGCGGCGCATCTGCTCGGCGATGTGGACGATGGCGGCATCGCCGACATCATGGCCGTGGCCGTCGTTGATCGCCTTGAAACGGTCGATGTCCAGCGCCACGATCGCGAACGGCACGCCCTGCGCCTGCAGCATCTCCAGCGCGTTCTGCAGGCCGCGGCGGTTCAGCAGCCCGGTCATCGGGTCGGTCCGGCTGGCGCGGTTGAGCGTGCCGATGCGGTCCTGCAGCGCATTGAAGCTGTACAGCACCGCCTGCTTCAGCTGCGCGACTTCGAAGTACCACGCACGGATGCCGGTGACATGGTTGATCGCGTTGCCGGTGTCTTCGCCTTCCTGCACGTTGCGCGCCAGCTGCCACAGCGGCATAGAGATGCGCCTGGCGAACCACCAGGTGATCAGCAGCGAGAGCACGCCCAGCGGGATCGCGTTCCAGATGACCGAGGTCATCAACCGCGACAGCGGCTGCAGGGTCGCTTCGGTCGGGCGCTGGGCGATGATGCCCCAGCCGGTGGCCGGCACCGGGGCATAGCCGGACAGCTGTGCCACGCCATGGTTGTTGACCAGCTGCTGGCTGCCGGAATGGCCGCGCATCACCGCCTTCACCGCCGGGTTGTCCAGCGCGTAGGTGCCCACTTCCTTCGGATTGTTGTGATAGATGATGCGGCCGTTGTGGTCGACCACGTACAGGTAGGAACCATCGCGGTAGTAGTGCTTGCCCAGCAGCGTATGCAGCGCGCTGCGCTGGCGCAGGTACAGGGTGCCGCTGACGTAGCCCAGGTAGGCGCCCTGGCGGTCGAAGATGGGGTGCGACAGCGAGATCAGCAGCTTGCCCGTCGCCGACTGGTAGGGATCGCTGACCAGCGGCTGGCGACGCGCCAGCGCCTGGTTGTTGCCGAAGCTCTTCAGCACTTCGCCCTGCAGCTGCAGGGTCTGCGGCGAGGTGGCGATGACCAGGCCGCTGGCATTGACCACCAGCGACGAGTTGAAGCTGCTGGACTGCAGCTGCAGGCGGCTGGCTTCATCCTGGGCGTGGCCGGCATCCAGGCCGCTTTCGCCGAGGCGGGTGGCGGCGTAGGCCAGCTGCTGCTGCGCGGAGAGCAGGAAGGTCTGCGTCGTGTCGGCCAGCTTGCTGGTGTACACGCGGTTGGCTTCCAGGGTGTTGCTCACCAGCTGGTCGCGCTGTACGCGGTAGCTGGCCAGCAGCGTGTTGCCGAGGGCGATGAGCGTACTCAGCAGGGCCAGGGCAAGAATCAGTTTGCCCAGGTTGAGGCGGTTGGAGATCGGCGGCATGCGGCGACTGCGCCCACTGCTGCGGCAGCGCAGCCGGGCGCGAACGGTGGGGGAACCGCCATTATGGGCACATTCGCCTGCCCCGGGGAAAGTACGGTGACCCGGTGTCAGCGCTGCAGGCGCCGCCGCAGCGTATCGCGCACGCGCTCGGCGCCGGCCGCATCCAGCGGCGCCAGCACGCCCTGCGCGTCCGGCGGCACGTGCGCGGCCGTGTGCGCACCGGCGTCGAAGACATAGTGGTCAAGCATCGTGCGCCAGTGTGCGCGTTGTTCCGGCGGCAGGTCGCGCAGGGCGAGGATGGCCAGCATCAGCGCGTTCATCGGTGAGTCCATCCAGGCCGGCACCGGTCGCCACCAGCTGTTGACCAGCACGTTGAACGCTTCCAGGCCTTCCATGTGGTGCCACCACAGCGAGGGAATGAACACCGCGTCGCCGGGCTCCAGCTCCGCCACCTGGGCCTGTGCCCACGCCTGCGCGAAGCGCGGGAAGCGCTGCAGGTCCGGCGCATGGAAATCGACGAGGCTGATCGCCTGACCGGCCGGGGTGAAGTCCAGCGGCCCGACGTACAGGTTGTCGATCTGCTCCGGTGCGAACAGGGTGACCCGGCGGCGGCCGGCTGCCACGCAGGCCAGGTTGTCCGGCACGTCCTGGTGGGCGGCGATGCGCGAGCGGTTGCCGATCCAGATGCTGGCCAGCGGATCGGCCACGCCGAGGTGCAGCGGATTGGCCTGGCTGAAACCCGGCAGGAAACTGTCGAGCGTGGTCGATGCCACGTAGATGGACGGCGGCGCGGGATCGCTGGCGTACTTCAGCAGCGTGGCCAGCACCACCTTCAGCGGAATCTGTTCGCGGCGGAAATTGAAGCCGCTCATGTCGTCGTTGTAGAACAACCGGCCCCGCGTGTCGGGTGCGGCGGTGGTCGCGGTCACCGGCATCTGCCCATGGTCGAAGCTGGCCAGGTGGGCCACCGCCTCGGCGGCGGATCGGCGCGCGGCCATCACCAGCGGCCAGTGCGCCACCAGCCCACGGATCACCTTCGGCGTGGTCCAGGTCGGCAGCTGCACGTGCAGCTGCGCCGGGTCCAGGCCGTGGATCTCTTCGATGGGGCGGGGCGGTGAAAGCATGCGCGGGTATCCGGGGCAGTGTGGAGCCGGGCCTGGGCTCGGCTCCACACTACCGCAGCCGGTCAGAACTTGTATCGCACGCCGAACATGTAGCGCGGGCCGGTCTGGGTGGCGTAGCGCAGCATGTTGGTGTGGCGCGAGTAGGTGCGCATGGTCTCGTCGGTCAGGTTGATCGCTTCCAGGCTCAGGCTCAGCTGCTCGCTCACCGCGTAGCTGATGTTCAGATCGAGCTGGCCGTAGGCGGCGGTGTAGTTCGGGTTCGGGCCCTGGCCACCGATGCCGTTGAGGAACTTGTCGCGCCAGTTGTAGGCCGCACGGATCTGCCACGAGTTCTTGTCGTAGAACGCAACCAGGTTGGCCGAGTCGCTCAGGCCGATCATCGGGTACTGGTCACCCAGGCTGAGGTTGTTGAAGGTCAGCCCGGACTTCACCTTGGTGTAGTTGGCAGCCAGGCCGAATCCGGACTGGCCGAACAGGTGCTGCACCGCCACTTCCCAGCCATCGAGGTGGTCCGAGTGCTGGTTGGCCGGCACGGTGATGTCGAAGCCGGCGATCGGATCGGTCGGCAGGCCTTCGATGGTGCCGGTCAGCTGGCCGGCCGAATTGACGCCGGTGAAGTTCACGCCCGGATCGCCGGCATGGTTGGTGAAGATGTAATCGCGGATGCAGGGCATGTCGGTGCCACCGCACGAGGCCAGTGCCTCGTTCCAGTAGGCGCCGCCGACCGGCGTGTGCAGGTTGCCGCTGTTCTCGCGCACCACGGTGTCGCTGATGAAGTTCTTGATGTTCTTGCGGAAGAAGCCGGCCGACGCGTAGCTGGCCTCACCGTAGTACCACTCCAGCGAGAGGTCGAAGTTGTCCGAGATCAGCGGCTCCAGGCTGGGGTTGCCGCGGCTGCCGCTGCCACCCTGGGTGCGCACGATGTCGGCCAGCGACTGGCCGCTCTGGATCTGCGTCCAGCTCGGGCGGCCCAGCGTGCGGCTGTAGCTGCCACGGAGTGCCAGCGAGTCGCTCAGGTCCAGCTTCAGGTCGACGTTGGGCAGCACGTAGTCGTACTTGCCGCGGCCGCCGATGAAGCTGCTCTCCGGCGCGTAGACGATGTTCAGTTCGTTGGCCGAGCCCCAGCTGATGCCGGTCGGTACGCGCACCATCGCGCTGGATTCCACTTCGGTCTGCTCGTAGCGGACGCCGGCCGCCACGTGCAGCGGCATCGACCAGTCGAAGGTGGTGCGGTACTGCAGGTAGGCGCTGCGGGTCTTCTCGGTGGTGCGGATGTCTTCGGAGTACTCGGTCGGCGCGTAGTAGCAGGTCGGGCAGGCCGGGTCGGAGGCGGTACCGACCTGTGCGGCACGGTCGATCAGGCGGTCGAAGTCGAACACCAGGAACTGGCCGGTCAGGCGCGGATCGCTGTGCCCGGAGAAGGCCTTGAAGTACTTGGCCATGTTGTCCGCGTACCAGATGTCATCGGCATAGTCGGACGGCGAACCCAGGCCGCCCCAGGTATTGCGCTGCATGATGGCCGAGGCCGAGCGGTTCTCCACCTGGGTGTGGCCGACGCCGAAGTCCAGCGCCGAGTAGTCGGCGAAGCGGAACGTACCGCGGCCCTGGTACTGCTGCACCTTGGATTTGTTGTAGCTGTTCTGGAATACCGAGCCGGTGACCAGCGCATCGGACGCCTGCACGCCGCCCGGCGGCAGGGCGATGTTGATGATCGGCAGGTCGCCGCTGTAGTCGACGGTGGTGGTGCCGCGCACGAAGGCGGCCACGCCGAGCACGCCGGCCGAACCGTACGGGCTGTCCGGCTGCGATTCGGCCTGCGAGTTGTGCGCGTCGAACGACAGGTCCAGCGCGTCGTTCACTTCCCAGTCCACATTGAAGCCCAGCGAGTGCATGTCGGTCTTGGTGGCCAGCCGCGCGCCGCCCATCGACACGTCCGAGTTGGTCATGTCCTCGCTGTAGATGATCGGCGCCGACACCGGGCCATTGGTCCAGATGCTGTCGCCTGGGCCGTAGTTGAACCACACCGACAGTTCGCTGCGCTGCTGCTGCACCTTGTTCTCGACATAGGTGTAGTCCAGCGTGGTGGTGATGTTGTCGGCCGGCTTCCACTGGAAGGTGGCCTGCGCGTTGGTACGCTGGCGCTGCACGCCGTTGACGTTGTACGCGGTGTTCTGCGGCCGCGCATACACATCGTTCGGGCCCGGCCGGTTGGTGATGCGGTCCGAATAGCCCTGGCCCGGCTGCGGCAGGGCGCGCCAGTCGGTGGCTTCATTGCCGTAGAACGTGGCCCAACCCTCGGCCACGGTGGCCTGGTTGAAGCCGGAGTCGCGCTCCTGGTGGCTGGCACTGAGCGACACGCCGAAGCGGTCGTCGGCATAGCGCTGGCTGAAGATGCCCGACAGCTCGCCGGTGACGTTGGAACCCTGCAGCGTGCGCGGCAGGTTGTCGTTGGACGAATCGTTGACCGCCTTCAGGCCGAGGCTGATCACCGGCTCCGATTCCAGCGGGCGCAGCGTCTTGATGTTGATGGTGGCGCCGATGCCGCCGGCCGGATTGTCGGCGCGGCTGGTCTTGTAGACCTCCACCGCCGAAATCGATTCGGAAGCGAGGTTGGCGAAGTCGAACGAGCGCGAGCCGTTGAGGCCACCACCGCCGTTGCCGAGATTGGATGCCGGCATCTGCCGGCCGTTCAACAGCACCAGGTTGTAGTCGGGGCCGATGCCGCGCACGGTCACCTTCGAGCCTTCGCCGCTGGAGGTGCGGTCGATCGACACGCCGCTGATGCGCTGCAGAGACTCGGCCAGGTTGGTATCGGGGAACTTGCCGATGTCCTCGGCGACGATGCCATCGACCACGCCCTGGCTGTCGCGCTTGAGGTTCATCGACGACTGCAGGCTGCCGCGGATGCCGGTGACCTGCACCGTATCGAGCGTGGCCGGGTCGGGTGTTTCGCCGGCAGGTGCGTCCTGCGCCCAGGCCGGTGCAGCAAGCGCTGCGAGCAGCGCGGAAGTGAGCATCGTCTTGCGAGGTACTGCCTTGTACGTCTTCATGGAAGCTCCCTCCCCAGGGAATTCGGTGGTGTCGTTGCGGCGTTGTCTCGATCGCGGGTTACTGCATGTGGCCGGATTGGAGCGACGGTTGACAGCGTTGTCAACAAACTGCCATCAAGTGCGCCTGATCGGCGCTGGGGTGGGGTGTCATGTAAACGTTGCCATGAACGCGCTCATGCTGATGAATTCCCTTTGTCTGCGGGATTTCCAGCGGTTTTTCAGCAATGACAGCGCTGCCAATGGATCGGTGGAATTGAGTTGTGCGGTGCAGAACAAAACTGCGCGGATGCCGTTGTGCAGTGGTGGAACGCAGCCGTTGTTGTGCACTGACAGCGCTGGACAAATGGAGCAGACAGCGGATGTCGTGCATGTCCGCTTGATGGCTTGAATCAATGACCGGGAGGACAGGTTCTGGACATGGCAACGACCGCCCGCGGACAACGCGTGTACGGTGCTGGGCACGTACGGTCACTTCATCGCGCACGGCGAAGCGGCGGCCGCCCGCGTGCGCCTGGATGCGAGGAAAACCGCAACGGACGCGTCGGTCCGCTGCGGCAGGGAGCGTCAGCGCCGGCGTGGTGCGGCGGTCGATTCGCGATCGAGCACCGCGTGCTCGACGGTGATCATGCGTCCGGCCGTCTCGGCGCGGATGTGCTCGATCAGCTGCTCGGTCGCCAGCCGGCCCATGTGCGCGGTCGGCTGGCGCACCGTGGTCAGCGCCGGATAGATGTGGCCGGCGATCGGCGTGTCGTCGAAGCCGCACACCGACAGATCGCGCGGCACGCGCAGGCCACGCTCGCCCGCCACGCGGTACACCGCGGCGGCCATGTCGTCGTTGGCGGCGAAGATCGCCGTCGGCGGGTCATCCAGGTCGAGCAGGGTGTTGGCGGCGTCCACGCCGGATTCGAACGAGAACTGGCCGCTGACCACCAGTTCCGGGTCGTAGGCGATGCCCGCCTCGCGCAGCGCCTGGCGGTAACCGGCGTGGCGCCACTGGCAGGCACCGTGCGCGCGCGGGCCCTTGATGTGGCCGATGCGGCGATGGCCCTGCGCGACGAGGTGGCCGATCAGTTCGACCACGGCGGTGGTTTCGTCCATGCGCACGCCGATGCGGCCTTCCGGGTGGCGCGGCGCGATGCAGGCGAAGGGGATGTCCTGTTCTTCCAGGTACGACAGCACCACCTCGTCGTCGGTCAGCGGCGGGATCAGCACCACGCCGTCCGGGCGCGAATTCTCGAACAGCGCGGCCAGGTCGGGCTGGGTGCGGCGGCCGGTGCCGACCGGGCCCAGGATCAGGTTGTAGTGCTGCGCATGGCAGGCTTCCAGCATGCCGCTCTGGATTTCCATCAGGTAATTGCGCGAGGGATTGTTGTAGACCAGCGCCAGTGCATACGAGCGCTGCCCGGCCAGGCTGCGCGCCGACAGGTTGGGCTTGTAGCCCAGCCGCGCCACCGCCGCCAGCACGCGTTCGCGGGTCTGCTCGCGCACGTTCGGCTCATGGTTGAGCACGCGCGACACGGTCTTGATCGAAACCCCTGCAACGGCGGCGACATCCTCGATTCGACTGCGCATGATGCGATGGTTCCTCCTGGAAGGCGGCGGGCACGCGGCGATGGTAGTGCGTGCTGGCCCGGTCGGTGTTGCCGAAGCAGGCGGATGTTGCCACGACATGAGGGGCGCTGGCACGTCCCGATTTCGTGTCGCGATGCAGCACCCACGCACCGCGCTGGCGCGTCGATGATGCGCCAGGCCCCGTCGTTGCGGGGCGGCGGGCACGTTGCCCGCGAACAACGATTGACAGCAGCGGGGTCGCCTTATATGACAGCGCTGTCAGGAGCGGTGCGCAAGCGCCCATGCCCGCGTGCGGTCGCAGACACGCGCGCCAGGAACTTCATCCACGGAGGTAGAGCCCAGTGAATCGCCCCACCCAGACCCTTCTTGCCAGCTGCCTGCTGGCCGCCCTTGCCGCGCCCGTCGGTGCCGCACCGGCCAGCGGCGAACGCCTGCAGGACTGGCCGCGCGTGCACAGCGCGATCACCACCGACGCGCAGATCGAAAGCCGCGTGCAGCAGATTCTTTCGCAGATGACGCTGGCACAGAAGATCGGGCAGATGACCCAGGCCGAGATCAAGACGATCACGCCCGAGCAGGTGCGCCGCTACTACATCGGCTCGGTGCTCAACGGAGGCGGTTCGTGGCCGGGCATGGACAAGCACGCCAGCGTGCAGGACTGGCTGAAGCTGGCGGACGCCTACCACGCCGCCTCGCTGGCTACCGATGCGAAGACGCCGGTGCCGGTGATCTGGGGCACCGATGCCGTGCACGGCCACAACAACGTGCTGGGCGCCACCCTATTCCCGCACAACATCGGCCTGGGCGCGGCCGGTGATCCGGAACTGATCGAGCGCATCGGCGAAGCCACTGCGCGTTCGGTGCGCGCCACCGGCATCGGCTGGGTGTTCGCGCCCACCCTGGCCGTGGCCCACGACCCGCGCTGGGGCCGCACCTACGAAAGCTATTCGTCCGACCCGACGGTGATCCGCAGCTTCGCCCATGCCTACGTCAAGGGCGCGCAGGGCGCGTTCAAGGATGACGGCAACGTGGTCACCACCGCCAAGCACTACCTCGGCGATGGCGCCACCGACAGCGGCCGCGACCAGGGCGAGGCGCTGGTCGACAAGGCGACGATGATCAACGTGCATGCGCAGGGCTACTACGGCGCACTGGCCGAAGGCGCGCAGACGGTGATGGCCTCGTTCAACAGCTGGAACGATCGTGCCGCAGGCGTTGACTACGGCAAGATGCACGGCAGCAAGGCGCTGCTGACCGACGCGCTGAAGGACAAGATGGGCTTCGACGGCTTCGTCGTCTCCGACTGGAACGGCATCGCCCAGGTGCCGGGCTGCCGCAACGACAGCTGCGCGCAGGCGATCAACGCCGGCATCGACATGGTGATGGTGCCCGACGACTGGAAGGCCTTCATCGACAACACCATCGCGCAGGTGCAGAAGGGCGAGATCCCGATGGCGCGCATCGACGATGCGGTGACGCGCATCCTACGGGTGAAGCTGCGCGCCGGCCTGTTCGAGCACACGCCGTCCGACAGCCGCTATGCCGGCGATGCCACCGCCGTGCAGCACCGCGATCTGGCGCGCCGTGCGGTGCGCGAATCGCTGGTGCTGCTGAAGAACGACAACAAGGTCCTGCCGCTGCGCCGCGATGCGCGCGTGCTGGTGGTCGGCAAGGGTGCCGACAACATCGGTGACCAGTCCGGTGGCTGGTCGCTGACCTGGCAGGGCACCGAGAACAAGAACGCCGATTTCCCCAATGGCGATTCGGTGCTGGGCGCGCTGCGCGCCGAACTCGGCGCGGACAAGGTCAGCTTCAGTGCCGATGGCCAGGGCGTCGATCCGAAGGCGTTCGACGTGGTGCTGGCGGTGATCGGCGAGACGCCGTATGCGGAAACCAACGGTGACATCCTCGCCTCGGACACCGTGAGCCACAGCCGTGCCTACCCGCAGGACCTGGCCGCGCTGAAGGCGGCGGCTGCGACCGGCAAGCCGGTGGTGACGGTCTATATGTCCGGCCGCCCGATGTACACCAACGACCTGCTCAACCTGTCCAGTGCGTTCGTGGCCGCCTGGCTGCCGGGCACCGAAGGCAAGGGCGTGACCGACGTGCTGGTGGCCGGCAAGGGCGGTAAGCCCGCGCACGACTTCCGCGGTCGCCTCAGCTTCCCGTGGCCGGGCGTGCCGTGTCCAGCACCGATCGACCAGCCCGATGCGAAGAAGCCGTCGCTGTTCGCGCTCGGCTATGGCCTGAGCTACGCCAAGGGCGGCAAGGTCGCCAGGCTCGACGAAGCCGACCCGGACAGCTGCGGCGAAGTGACCGTGCTGCCGATCTTCAACCGCGCCGATACGCCGCCGTTCGCACTGCACGTGGCGGCCGCGGGTGCGACCCAGCCGCTGGGCAGCGACCTCAACGCCACGCTGCGCTGGCCCACCGCCAAGCCGGTGGTGCAGGTGCGCACCGTGCAGGTGAATACCCAGCAGGACGCCAAGGAAGTGACCTGGCTGGCCCCGGCGCAGCTGATCGCACGCAGCACCTCGCGCCGCAACCTCGGCGCGCTGGCGCGCAGCAACGGCGCGCTGCAGTTCGACGTGCAGCTGGTGAAGCGCCCGGCCTCGCCGGTGAAGGTGACCATGCAGTGCGGCAGTGGCTGCGAGGGCGGGGTGGACATCGCCCCGCTGCTGGGCAAGCTGTCGCCCGGGCAGAAGCAGACAGTGACCGTGCCGCTGGCGTGCTTCGCCAAGCAGGGCGTTGCGTTGGGTGCGGTGGAAGCGCCGTTCGTGGTGACTGCGGACACGCCGTTCGCGGCGGCCTTCACCCAGGTCAAGCTGACCGCCAATACGGCCAACGCCGAGGGCGCGGTGGCCTGCCCGTGATGTGGTCGGGCGCGTCCGGGCAAGCATCCACGCGTGGCGTGGATCTACTTCAAAGGAGCGTAGATGCACTCCGCCGGGGGGGGGGCCCGGGGGCCCGGGGGGGGGGGGCGGGCGGGGGGCGGGGCGCGGGGGGGGGGGCGGCGCCGCGCC
>NZ_JACVTV010000074.1:0-21698 GCF_016624625.1 Stenotrophomonas sp. S41
GCGGGGGGGGGGCTGCGCGGCCTCGCCCCGCGGGGGCGGGGGGGGGGGGGGGGGCCCCCCCCCCCCCCCCCCCCACTACCCCAATCGCTGACGATGCGGCCGTCCACCATGCGTGCACGGGTGATGATCGTACGCGCATGGCATGCCCGTTCGCCGCAGCATCGGTTCGGCATGGCCCCGACCCGGCGCTGGGCGTTCATCCAGTGGGCAACGGGCCGCTGATCGGTAGTGCCGGCCGCTGGCCGGCTCCTCAGGATTGCGGGGTTGCCGGCCAGCGGCCGGCACTACCTCAATCGCTGACGATGCGGCCGTCCACCATGCGTGCGACCTGCTGGCCGAACATGTCCACGTCGTGCGGGTCATGACTGATCAGCAGCAGCGGAATGCCGGTTTCATCCAGCACCGCCTGCAGTTCCTGCCGCAGGTGCTGGCGCAGGTCATGGTCCAGCGCGGCAAACGGCTCGTCCAGCAGCAGCGCCTGCGGCTGGGTCACCAGGGCGCGCGCCAGCGCGGTACGCTGGCGCTGGCCGCCGGAGACCTGCGACGGCAGCAGGTCGGCCACGTGATCGATACGGAACGCGTGCAGCCAGCGCTCCACCGCGTCGATGCGCGCACCACGGCGCGGATTGAACCAGCCACGTTCCAAGCCGAAGGCCACGTTCTGGCGCACGCTCAGGTGCGGGAACAGCGCGTAGTCCTGGAATACATAGCCCAGCCGACGCCGTTGCGGCGGCAGGTTCACCCTGGCGCTGCTGTCGAACAGCGCCTGGCCCTGCAGCCGCACATGGCCGCGCCAGGGCCGCAGCAGGCCGGCCACCGCTTTCAGGGTCAGGCTCTTGCCCGCGCCCGATGGGCCGAACAGCACCACCTGGCGCTGCGTGCACTGCAGCGCCACATCCAGCACGAACTGCGGCGTCGCCGCCTGCATCGGCCGGTGCACCTGCAGGTCAAGCCACATCGCGCAGCTCCTGGCGGCGCCCGCCCACCAGCCGCGCGGCCAGCAGCAGGATGACGATGCACACCACCGAGGTGAGGATCACCAGCGCGTTGGCCTTGCCGTCCTGCCCGGCCTGCACCGCCTCGTAGATGGCGATGGACAGCGTCTGCGTGCGGCCCGGGATGCTGCCCGCCACCATCAGCGTGGCGCCGAACTCGCCCATCGCACGGGCGAACGCCAGCAGCAGCCCGGCGAGAATGCCGCGCCAGGCCAGCGGCAGGGTGATGCGGAAGAACACCGCCGCCTCGGACACGCCGAGCGTGCGCGCAGCATTCTCCAGCTGGCCATCGACGCCTTCGAACGCAGCCCGCGCCGGCTTGAACACCAGCGGCAGCGACGCCACCGCGGCGGCAATCACCGCCGCCTGCCAGGTGAAGACCAGGTTGATGCCGAACCACGACTGCAGCCACACGCCGATCGGGCCATTGCGTCCGATCAGCACCAGCAGGTAGTAGCCCAGCACCGTCGGCGGCAGCACCATCGGCAGGGTCAGCACCGAATCCAGCAGCTCACGGCCGGGAAAGCGCCGGCGCGCCAGCAGTGCGCCCAGCGCCACGCCCAGCACCAGGTTGATCGCCGTGGCCCAGCCGGCCACTTTCAGCGACAAGCCCAGCGCGCTCCAGTCCAGATCCATGCCTCAGGGCTTGCCGAACCCGTGCTTGACCAGGATCGCCTGGCCCTGCGGCGAGCGGACGAAGGCGGTGAAGCGCTTCGCTTCGACCGCATGAGTGCTGGCCTGGATCACCGCCAGCGGATAGGCGATGCGCCCGCTCACCGGCACCTCGAAGGCGCGGCGCACGCGGTCCGGCATCGCCTGCGCGTCAGTGGCGTAGACGAAGCCGGCATCCACTTCACCCCGTGCCACGTAGTCCAGCGACTGCCGCACGTTCTGGGTGGTGATGGCCTTGCCCTGCACCGCCGGCCACAGCCCGGCTTTCTCCAGCGCGCCCTTGGCGTAGCGGCCCACCGGCACGCTGTCCGGATTGCCCAGCGCGATGCGCTGCACGCCGGCACCGGCCAGATCCTTGAGCGCACGCGGTGCGGCCTTGGCCTGCGGTGGCACCACCACCCACAGCGCGTTCACCGCGAATACCTGGCGGGTGCCGGGCGCCAGCAGCTTCTGCTGCCCGGCCTGGTCCATCGTGGTTTCGTCGGCCGAGGCAAACACATCCACCGGGGCACCGCGGCTGATCTGCTGCAGCAGCACGCCGGAGGCCGCAAAATTGAAATCGACCTTGGTGCCCGGATGGGCCTTCTCGTAGGCCGCGCCCAGTTCGCGGAAACTCTCGGTCAGGCTCGACGCCGCCGACACCGTCAGGTCGGCGGCCCAGGCCGGCATCGCGGCCAGCACCCCCAGTAACAACAGTCCTGCACGCTTCATCATCGGCTCCCGGTGGGTATCAGTCTGGTTCGGATTCGTCGGCCATGGCGAGCGCAGCCAGGCGCTCAGGTTGCAGCAGCAGGATCTCGCGCTGTTTGACCGCGATCACACCGTCATCGCTCAAGCGCCGCAGCACACGGCTGGCGGTTTCCGGCGCCATGCGCAGGTAGTTGGCGATTTCGGTGCGGGCCATGGTCAGGTTGAAGCGCGTGGCGGAGAAACCGCGCCGCGCGTAACGCTCGGACATGTCCAGCAGGAACGCGGCCATGCGCTCCTCGGTGCGGTGGTTGGCGGCCAGCGTGGCGACCTTGCCGATCTCCGCACTGAGCAGGCTGAACAGCTTGGCCTGCAGCCCAGGCATGCGCGTGGCCAGCAGGCTCAGCTTGGGAAACGAAATGCGGCACAGGTGCACTGTATCCAGCGCCACCGCATTGCAGGGGAAGCGCGAACCGTGGATCGCATTGAGGCCGATCACTTCACCCGGCAGGGCAAAGCCGAGCACCTGGTCGTTGCCCTGGCTGTCATCGACGAAGGTCTTGACCATGCCCGCACGCACCGCGGCAATGGAATCGAACTGTTCGCCGGCACGGAAGATATAGTCACCGGCATGGAACGGACCGACATGGTCGACCAGCACGTGCAGGTCGCCCAGCGCGGTCTTGTCATAGCCCTGCGAGATGCAGGCATCGGAAAACGCACAGGTGCTGCAGAAATGCAGCGCATCACCGTCATCGGCGGCGGCGGGGTTCGGTGTGGCCTGGCCAAGGCGGCCGCGGGAAGGCGGATTCATGGACATCGGAGCGACACTCAAGCGCTGGCGACCGCCGGCCGGAAACATGCCGCCATCATACGCCACAGCAGCCGCCCCTCCGCAGCCAGGCGCAGCACGCGCGCATCCCAGTGCGCCCAGCCGCGCGCAAGCAGCGGTTGCAGTTCCGGCGTGGCCTCGGCGAAACAATCATCAAAGGCGACGTCGTTGCGCCACTCGAAGGCGGCGGCATCCACCGAATGGTCGCAGGCCAGGCTCTGCGCGACCTCGGCCGACAGCCGCTCCTGCTCGGACAGGATCAGCCCGGCGGTCACGCCGATCTGGCCGGCCTGCAGGCGTGCCTGCCACTGTGCAAGGTCGTCCTCCAGCCGGTAGAACACCTCGCCGATCTGGCTGCAGGCCGCCAGCCCCAGGCCGACGAAGTCGCTGCGGTCGCGGCGCGGCACGCCGGCCAGGTCACAATGGCGCTGGCCATCGCCGGGCCCGTTGGGATCGGGCAAGTCACCGCGCTGGTAGTGGTCGCCACCGATGGCGACATAGCCGGCATCGCCAAGCAGCCGCCAGGCCTGCAGCCACTGCCCGGCCGCCGGCTGCTCCGGCAACCCGCACGGCGCGGGCAGCAGCACCCGTTCGGGTGCCTCGGCCAGCACTTCATGTACGCGTTCGATGAAGCCCTGATCCGCGAGCGATGGCACCCGCAACTGGTAGTAGCGCGCAGTGAACCCAACCTGGCGTGACTGCGCCAGCAGGGTCGGCCCCATTGCATCGGCACGGTCGATCACGGTCAGCCGGGTACAGCCCACCGCACGCAGCTGCGCCGGGGCCAGCGTACTACCGGCATCCAGCCGCACTTCCACCTGCGGCCGAGCCACCGTGCGCAGATGCTGGGGCACGGCATCCAGCAGCTGGCCCAGCGCGCTGGCACCCAGTACCTCGGCCAGACCCAGCTGCAGCACCATGGCCACCACTTCGCGGTCGTCGGCCAGCACATCGGCCTGGCGCCGCAGGGCCGTCAGCAGCATGTCCAGATAGATGCTGGCGGTGGTCAGCTGCCCTGCCCGCCCCGCCTGGAACCCGAGGGTCAGGCCGCGCGGAATCAGGTGCTCGTTGCTGGCCCGCACGGCCGCGCGCCAGCCACTTTCGCCGAAGCCAGGACTGAACTGGTCGGCGGCCGGAAACAGCACGTGGCGCGGCTGCTGCAGCAATGCAGCCTGCAGTGCGGTGTCTTCGCTTGCATCGACGGGGAAGCTCATGGCGGACATTTTCCAGCGTTCCTCTGCGCAGGGCCCTGATTGAAATCAAGCGTGACGCTGCTGCCGTGCGCGATCGGCCGCGGCCGCGTCGATGGCTTCGGGCAGGTCGGTTTCGCGGTCGATCTGCGGGAAATGCCGGCGCTCCATCCGGCGGATCGCGAAGTGCATCCACGCCAGCGCCGTGGCCACCAGCACGAACAGCAGCATGAAGCAGCTGCTCCAGATGCCCAGCGCATCGTTCAGCGCGCCGAACACGATGGGCAGGATGAAGCCACCCAGGCCACCGATCATGCCGACCACGCCGCCCACCGCACCCACGTGCTGCGGGTAGTACACCGGAATGTGCTTATAGACCGCCGCCTTGCCCAGCGACATGAAGAAGCCCAGCACGAACACCAGCACGGTGAACATCACCACGCCGATGGCCAGGTGGAAGTGGATCGGGCCGTGGATGCCCTTCACCACATACTCGGTATCCGGATAGGCCAGCAGGAAGGTGCAGATGGCCGAGACGCCGAAGGTCCAGTACATCACCCGCCGCGCACCGATCCTGTCAGCCATCCAGCCGCCGACCACGCGGAACAGGCTGGCCGGAATCGAATAGCAGGCCGCCAGCATGCCGGCGTGGCCCACGTCCATGCCGTAGGCGCCCACCAGATAGTGCGGCAGCCACAGTGCCAGGGCGACGAAGCCGCCGAACACGAAGAAGTAGTACAGCGAGAAGCGCCACACCTGCAGGTTCTTCAGCGGTGCCATCTGCTCGGCGAACGGCACCGGCTTGACGCCGTCACGGCGGCGCTGCTCCAGCGACGGGTCTTCCTTGCTGAACAGGAAAAACAGCACAGCGGTGACCGCCAGCGCCACCGCCCAGACCTTGGCCACCATGGTCCAGCCGGCCGCCACCATTACCAGCGGCGCCAGCAGCTTGGTCACCGCTGAACCGATGTTGCCCGCGCCGAAGATGCCCAGTGCCGTGCCCTGCCTGCTGGCCGGGAAGAACTTGGACACATAGGCCACGCCCACCGAGAAGTTGCCACCGGCAATGCCCACGCACAGCGCAGCGAACAGGAACTGGGTGTAGGTGTGGGCGTAGGTCAGCATCCAGGTCGCCACCGCGCCACACAGCATCACCAGCACCATCACCTTACGGCCACCGAACTGGTCCGACCAGATGCCAAGGAAGACCCGGCTGATCGATCCGGTCAGCACCGGGGTGGCGATCAGCAGGCCGAACTGGGTGTCGTTCAGCCCCAGCTGCTCGCTGATCTGGATACCGATGATCGAGAAGATCATCCACACCGCGAAGCACACGGTGAAGGCGAAGGTGCTCAGCCACAGCGCACGCTGCTGCTGCCCGGCACTGACGGGGGCAAGGGCCTGGTTCATGCAATCTCCTTTCCCAAGAGTGGGTCAGCCGTTCCCGGCTTCAGCTTCGATCTCATCCAGCCCGCGCACGGGGTAGCGTTCCTGCAGCTGCAGCAGGTAGGCCTGCACCTCGCGCTGGCGCACCTGCAGTTCCAGGTAGTCGCGGATCTGCGGCAGCACCGCCTGGAAAGGCTGCGGCTGCCCCTCCTCGCGCGCGTCGATGCAGACCACGTGGTAGCCCCAGCGCGATTCCACCGGAAAACCAGCCAAGCCCTCGCGCAGCCGGAACACCTGCCGGTCGAACTCGGGCGTGGTCTGGCCGCGCTGCAGCCAACCCAGGTCACCGCCGTCGCTGCTGGACGGGCAGCGCGAATGGCGCAGGGCGAAGTCGGCGAACAGGTGCGGAGCCTCCTTCAGCTCGGCCACCAGCCGCTCGCCTTCGTTGCGTGCATCCAGCCGCCCGGCCACGTCATCGGCCGGTGCCGCCAGCAGGATATGGCGCAGGCGCACGCGATCGGGCGAACGGAAGCGTTCCGGGTTCTGTTCGAAATAGCGCCGGCAGTCCTCGTCGCTGGGCACGCGGTCTTCGATCGCGTCCTCGATCAGCTGCTGGATCAGCACTTCCTCGTCACTCACCCGGCCACCCTGCGCTGCGTGCAGGCCCAACCGCTGCACCTCAAGGCGCAGCAGCTCGCGCACCACCAGCGCACGTGCCGCCTCGGCCCGCGACTGTTCCGGACGCATCGCCCGGTGGTGCTGCATCTCGCGGGCGATGTCGGCCTCGCTGATCGCGGTCTCGTCCACGTAAAGCCGGCACGGCGCCGGTTGCCCGAGCGAGCGCGGCCCCTGCGCCCCCGCCTCGTGGTGGTGCGAATGGGCCTCGGCCGGAACCGGGGCATTGGAGTCGATCACGGTGATCGGCAGGAACTTCGGCAGGCTGCCCATGGCTTACTCCCGCGGGCCGTAGCGAAGCGGGGCCTGGCGACGGCGCACCACCTGGTACGGCCGCCACAGATAGCTGATCGGAATGCTCCACACGTGCACCAGGCGGGTGAACGGTGCGATCAGGAACAGGGTCAGGCCCAGGAAAATGTGCATCTGGTAGACCCAGCTCACGCCCTCGATGTAATCGGCGGCGCCGGCACGGAAGGTGACGATGTGCTGCGCCCACTCGGCCAGCTGCACCATCACCCCACCGTCGAGGTGGCCGGAGGAGATGCGGATGCTGTACAGGCCCAGGCACAGCTGGGCGAACAGAAGCACCAGCACCAGCGTGTCACCGAAACTGCCGGTGGCCCGCACCCGTGCATTGAACAGCCGGCGCACCAGCAGGATGCTGATGCCGATGAAGCACAGCGCACCGAACACGCCGCCCACCCCCATCGCCAGCATCTGCTTCTGCGAGGAGGTGATGAAGTGCTCGTACACCGCATGCGGCGTCAGCAGGCCCACCAGGTGGCCACCGAGAATGGCCAGGATGCCGATGTGGAAGCAGTTGCTGCCGATGCGCATGCCTTTGTCCGACAGCATCTGGCTGGAGCCGGTGCGCCAGGTGTACATGGCCTTGTCATAGCGGGCCCAGCTGCCGATCAGCAGCACCGCCACGGCGATGTACGGGTAGTACTGGAAGGCGAATTGATGCAGGTAGTAGTTCATGGCTGGACCTCACGGTGCACGGGACGCCCGGGCGAGCGCGTCGGTGGCTTGCAGTCTTCGGAAGGAGCTTCGGCGCCGAAGCGCACCGCCTCCTCTTCCCACAACCGGTCCATCGCCTCGGCGGTATCGTCGCGGGGTTCCTCGCTGGCGCGTTGCCGCAGCGCCTCCAGGTTGATCTTGCCGTCGCCGGCCTCCACCAGGATTTCCAGCAGCGGCACATGCGGCAGTTCGCGCTCGGCCGCACGTGCGGCCAGCATCCCGGCGATATGGCCGATGTGGTGCAGCCATTCGCGGGCCTCCTCCTGCGGCCGGTGCGCCAGGAATTCCAGCAGCAGCGGCAGGTAGTCCGGCAGTTCGCGGGCATCAAGCTCGAAACCGGCCCGCCGGTAGGTCTCCACCAGGTCGACCATGGCCTGGCCACGGTCACGCGATTCGCCATGGATGTGTTCAAACAGCAACAGGCTCATCGAGCGGCCGCGGTCGAAGGTCGCCAGCCAGGCGGCCTGCGCGTCCAGCGGATCGCTGTCCAGCAGCTGCTGCACGAAGCCGCGCAGCTGCTGGCGGCGGCCAGCCGACAACGTGGCCTGGTCGCAGGCGGCCAGCAGCTCGTCGCCGTGCTGCCACAGTTCTTCGCGGGGGTAATCCAGCAGCACCCCGACCAGCTTCAGGACGCTCATTCGACCACCTCCTCGCGGCGCCGGTGATTCGGCCCGTTGTTGACCACGAAGCTGGTGGTCTTGCGCTGGCCGAACAGGTCGGCCGGACTGTCACCGTTGCAGCCGTTGCCGAAGGTGAAGCCGCAGCCGCCGCGCTCGCCGAAGGCATCGTTGGCGTACTCGCGATGGCCGGTGGGAATCACGAAACGGTCCTCGTAGTTGGCGATGGCCAGGTAGCGGTACATCTCCTCCACCTGGGCGATGCTCAGCCCGGCCTGGTCAAGTACCGCGGTGTCCTCCACGCCATCCACGTTCTTGGCCCGGCGCCAGGCGCGCATCGCCATCAGCCGTTCCAGCGCGCGCACCACCGGCGCTTCGTCGCCCGCGGTCAGCAGGTTGGCCAGGTAGCGCACCGGGATGCGCAGCGACGCCACGTCCGGCAGCTCGCCGCTCATGCCGATGCGGCCCCGCTCGGCGGCCGACTGGATCGGCGACAGCGGCGGCACGTACCAGACCATCGGCAGCGTGCGGTATTCCGGGTGCAGCGGCAGGGCCAGCTTCCAGTCGATGGCCAGCTTGTACACCGGCGACTGCCTGGCCGCTTCCAGCCAGCTGTCCGGGATGCCTTCCTTGCGCGCAGCAGCGATCACCGCCGGGTCTTCCGGGTCCAGGAAGATGTCCAGGTGTGCCTGGTACAGATCCTTCTCCGCGGCCACCGAAGCGGCCTCGGCAATCCGGTCGGCGTCGTACAGCATCACACCCAGGTAGCGGATGCGGCCCACGCAGGTTTCCGAACACACCGTGGGCTCGCCCATCTCGATGCGCGGGTAGCAGAAGATGCACTTCTCCGACTTGCCGCTCTTCCAGTTGTAGTAGATCTTCTTGTATGGGCAGGCCGACACGCACATGCGCCAGCCGCGGCACTTGTCCTGGTCGATCAGCACGATGCCGTCTTCCTCGCGCTTGTAGATCGCACCGGACGGGCACGCCGACACGCACGCCGGGTTCAGGCAGTGCTCGCACAGGCGCGGCAGGTACATCATGAAGGTCTTTTCGAAGGCCCCGTAGATCTCCTTCTGCACTTCATTGAAGTTGTAGTCGCGCGAGCGCTTGCTGAACTCCGAACCGAGGATCTCCTCCCAGTTCGGGCCCCACTCGATCTTCTGCATGCGCTCGCCGCTGATCAGCGAACGCGGCCGCGCGGTCGGCTGGTGCTGGCTGTCCTTGGCGGTGTGCAGGTTCTGGTAGTCGAAGTCGAACGGCTCGTAGTAGTCGTCGATCTGCGGCAGGTCCGGGTTGGCGAAGATCTTGGCCAGCATCCGCCAGCGGCCACCGGCGCGCGGCACCAGCTTGCCGGCGCGGGTACGCACCCAGCCGCCATTCCACTTGTCCTGGTTCTCCCACTCCTTGGGGTAGCCGATGCCTGGCTTGGTTTCCACGTTGTTGAACCAGGCGTACTCGACGCCCTCGCGCGAGGTCCAGACGTTCTTGCAGGTGATCGAGCAGGTATGGCAGCCGATGCACTTGTCCAGGTTCAGTACCATCGCGATCTGTGCACGGACCTTCATCACACCACCTCCTTGGCGGCGGCCGGAACGGCCTCGCCATCCAGCCAATCGATCTTGTCCATCTTGCGGACGATCACGAACTCATCGCGGTTGGTGCCGCAGGTGCCGTAGTAGTTGAAACCGTACGCCAGCTGCGCGTAGCCACCGATCATGTGGGTGGGCTTGAGCACGATGCGGGTGACCGAATTGTGGATGCCGCCACGGGTGCCGGTGATCTGCGAGCCCGGCACGTTGATGATGCGTTCCTGGGCGTGGTACATCATCGCCATGCCGGGCATCACCCGCTGGCTGACCACCGCTCTCGCGGCGATCGCACCGTTGACGTTGAACAGCTCGATCCAGTCGTTGTCGACGATGCCGGCACTGCGCGCGTCGTCCTCGCTCAGCCACACGATGGGGCCGCCACGCGACAGCGTCTGCATGATCAGGTTGTCGCTGTAGGTGCTGTGGATGCCCCACTTCTGGTGCGGGGTGATCCAGTTCAGCACGATCTCCTTGTTGCCGTTCGGGCGCTGGTTCAGCAGCGGCTCCACCGTGCGCGTGTTGACCGGCGGCCGGTAGCTCATGAAGGCCTCGCCGAAGTCGATCATCCACTCATGATCCTGGTAGAACTGCTGGCGCCCGGTCACGGTGCGCCACGGAATCAGCTCGTGCACGTTGGTGTAGCCCGCGTTGTAGCTGACGTTGTCGTCCTCCAGCCCCGACCAGATCGGCGAGGAGATGATCTTGCGCGGCTGCGCCTGGATGTCACGGAAGCGGATCGCCTCGTGTTCCTTGCCCACCGCCAGGTGGGTGTGCTCGCGGCCGGTGAACGTGCCCAGCGATTCCCAGGCCTTCACTGCCACGTGGCCGTTGGTCTCCGGGGCAAGGTGCAGGATCACTTCGGCCGCGTCGATGGCGGTCTCGATGGCCGGTCGTCCCTGGCTGACGCCCTCGGCGTGCACGGTATGGTTGAGCTTGCCGAGGAAATCGATCTCGTGCTTCGTATCCCAGTTCATGCCCTTGCCACCGTTGCCGAGCTTGTCCAGCAGCGGGCCGAGCGAGGTGAACTTGCGATACAGGTTGGGGTAATCGCGCTCGACCACCGTCATCGACGGCATGGTCTGGCCCGGGATGGCCTCGCACTCGCCCTTCTTCCAGTCGGCCACGCCGAACGGCATGCCCAGCTCATTGGGCGTGTCATGCAGGGTCGGCACCAGCACCAGGTCCTTTTCAACGCCCAGCACGCCCGGTGCCATGTCACTGAGGGTGCGTGCCACGCCCTTGAAGATGTCCCAGTCGCTGCGCGATTCCCAGGCCGGGTCCACCGCCTTGGACAGCGGGTGGATGAAGGGATGCATGTCCGAGGTGTTGAGGTCGTCCTTCTCGTACCAGGTGGCCGTGGGCAGCACGATGTCCGAATAGAGCGCGGTGGTGCACATGCGGAAGTCGAGCGTGACCAGCAGGTCCAGCTTGCCCTCCGGAGCTTCGTCATGCCACTTCACTTCCTGCGGCTTGATCGCGCCCATTTCGCCCAGGTCCTTGCCCTGCAGGCCATGGCGCGTGCCGAGCAGGTGGCGCAGCATGTATTCATGGCCCTTGCCCGAGGAACCCAGCAGGTTCGAGCGCCAGATGAACATCATGCGCGGGTGGTTCTGCTGTGCATCCGGGTCGGCGAAGGCGAAGTCCAGCGAGCCGTCCTTGAACTTGCCCAGCGCGTAGTCGGCCGGGGCCACGCCGGCCGCTTCGGCCTCGCGCACCAGCTGCAGCGGGTTGCGGTCCAGCTGCGGGGTACTGGGCAGCCAGCCCATGCGCACCGCGCGCAGGTTCAGGTCGGCCAGGCTGCCGCTGTACTTGCTGGCATCGGCCAGCGGTGACAGCAGTTCGTCCACCTGCAGCTTCTCGTAGCGCCACTGCCCGGTGTTGAAGTAGAAGAACGAAGTGCCGTTCATATGCCGCGGCGGGCGGCTCCAGTCCAGGCCGAAGGCCAGCGGCTGCCAGCCGGTCTGCGGGCGCAGCTTTTCCTGGCCCACGTAATGCGCCCAGCCGCCACCGGTCTGGCCCACGCAGCCGCACATGATCAGCATGTTGATCAGGCCGCGGTAGTTCATGTCGTTGTGGAACCAGTGGTTCATGCCCGCGCCGACGATGATCATCGAGCGGCCGTGGGTCTTGTCGGCGGTGCGGGCGAACTCACGGGCGATCTCGATCACTTCAGCGCGCGACACGCCGGTGATGCGTTCCTGCCAGGCCGGGGTGCCCGGTACCATGTCGTCGAAGCTGCTGGCCACGTTGCCGCCGCCGAAGCCACGGTCCACGCCATACTGGGCCAGCAGCAGGTCGTAGACCGTGGCCACCAGGGTGTCGCCGCCGTCGGCCAGGGCCAGACGACGCACCGGGATGTTGCGGTCGAGCACGTCCTCGGCCGGGGCCGCGGTCCAGCCGTCGGTCTCGATGCCGCCGAAGTACGGGAAGCTGACCGCTTCAATGCCCTCATGGCCGTCGGCCAGGCTCAGCCGCAGGCGGGTATCGGCGCCGTTGCTCTCCTTTTCCTCGATGTTCCACTTGCCCTTCTCGCCCCAGCGGAAGCCGATGGAGCCGTTGGGCACCACGATCTGGCCGCTGCTCTCGTCGTAGGCCAGGGTCTTCCAGTCGGGGTTGTTGGCCTCGCCCAGCCCACCCAGCTCGCTGGCGCGCAGGAAGCGTCCCGGCACCAGGCGGCCATCCTCGCGGCGCTCCAGGCGCACCAGCATCGGCATGTCCGAATACTGGCGGCAGTAGTCCTGGAAATACTGCGAAGGCGAATCGACATGGAACTCGCGCAGGATCACATGGCCGAAGGCAAAGGCCAGTGCCGCGTCGGTACCCTGCTTGGGGTGCAGCCAGTGGTCGGTCAGCTTGGCCAGCTCGGAATAGTCCGGGCAGATCGCCACCGTCTTGGTGCCGTTGTAGCGCGCCTCGGTGAAGAAGTGCGCATCGGGCGTGCGCGTCTGCGGCACGTTCGAGCCCCAGGCGATGATGTAGCGGCTGTTGTACCAGTCGGCCGATTCGGGCACGTCGGTCTGTTCGCCCCAGATCTGCGGCGAGGCCGGCGGCAGGTCGCAGTACCAGTCGTAGAAGGACAGGCAGGCGCCGCCCAGCAGCGACAGGTAACGCGCGCCCGCGGCATAGGACACCATCGACATCGCCGGGATCGGCGAGAAGCCGACCACGCGGTCCGGCCCGTACTGCTTCACCGTATACAGGTTGGAGGCGGCGATGATCTCGTTGGCCTCTTCCCACTGCAGGCGCACGAAGCCGCCCATGCCGCGGCGGGTCTTGTACGAGCGCGCCTTTTCCTTGTCCTCGACGATGCTGGCCCAGGCATCCACCGGCGCCATGTGCTTCCGGGCTTCGCGCCACAGGCGCAGCAGCGTGCCGCGGATCAGCGGGTACTTCAGCCGGTTGGCGCTGTACAGGTACCAGGAATAGCTGGCGCCACGCGGGCAGCCACGCGGTTCATGGTTGGGCAGGTCCGGGCGCGTGCGCGGGTAATCGGTCTGCTGGGTTTCCCAGGTGACCAGGCCGTTCTTGACGTAGATCTTCCAGCTGCACGAACCGGTGCAGTTCACCCCGTGTGTGGAGCGGACGATCTTGTCGTACTGCCAGCGCTGGCGGTAACTGTTTTCCCAGTCGCGGCCCTCGCTCTTGGCAAAACCATGGCCATCGGCAAAGGTCTGGGGTTCACGCTTGAAGAACTGCAAGCGATCAAGAAAATAACTCATCGTGGATCTCCCTTTGCGGACATCGGCATCGTGGCTGGGGTGTTCATTGGCTTCGGTGCATTGCTCGGGTTGTCAGCTGGGCTGCCCCTAGCAGGGGGTTTCAGCACCGCGCCGGTAGTACCACCACCAGGTCACGGCCAGGCAGGTGAAATAGAAAGCGATGAATCCGTACAGCGCCATGTCGGGGCTGCCGGTCAAGGTGATGGACGAGCCGTAGCTCTTGGGGATGAAGAAACCGCCGTAGGCACCGATCGCGCCGGAGAAACCGACCACGGCGGCGGATTCGATGCTGGCCTGGTGCCCGGCAGCGGCCTTGCCCTCGGCGCTGTCGTTGGCCGACCAGCGCTCATGCAGGGTGCGGAAGATCACCGGGATCATGCGGAAGGTGGTGCCGTTGCCGATGCCGCTGAGCACGAACAGCGCCATGAAGCTGAGCAGGAACCCGTAGAAGCTGCCGGCCTGGCCGTCGCTGGGCAGGAAGTGCAGCACGCCGAACACCGCGGCGATCATCAGCGCGAACACCCAGAAGGTCAGGCGCGCGCCGCCCCAGCGGTCGGCCATGCTGCCGCCCACCGAGCGCATCAGCGCGCCCAGCAGGGGGCCGATGAAGGCGTAGGCCAGCGGGTTCACATCGGGGAACTGGCTCTTGACCAGCATCGGGAAGCCGGCCGAGAAGCCGATGTAGGAACCGAAGGTGCCGATGTACAGCCAGCACATCAGCCAGTTGTGCTTGCGGCGGAAGATCACCGCCTGTTCGGCGAACGAAGAACGGGCACTGGTCAGGTCGTTCATGCCGAACCAGGCCGCCACGGCACAGACCACGATGGCCGGCACCCAGATGAAGCCGGCGTTCTGCAGGTACAGCGGTGCCCCGCCCTCCACCGCCGGCTGCGGCGCGCCACCCAGCGCACCAAACACGCCCGCGGTGATCACCAGCGGAATGACCGCCTGGGCGACCGACACGCCCACATTGCCCAGGCCCGCGTTCAGGCCCAGCGCCAGGCCCTGCTTCTGCTTGGGGTAGAAGAACGAGATGTTGGACATCGACGAAGAGAAATTCGCCCCGCCGAAGCCACACAGGATCGCGATCACCACGAACACCCAGTACGGGGTGGCCGGGTTCTGCACGGCGAAGCCCAGCCAGATCGTCGGTGCCAGCAGCGAGGCGGTGGACAGCGCCGTCCAGCGGCGGCCACCGAAGATCGGGATGACGAAGGAATAGAAGATGCGCAGCGTGGCGCCGGACAGGCTGGGCAGGGCCACCAGCCAGAACAGCTGGTCGGTGCTGAAGCTGAAGCCGATCTTCGGCAGGCTGATGGTCACTGCCGAGAACAGCACCCAGACCGCGAAGGCCAGCAGCAGCGACGGTATGGAGATGACCAGGTTGCGGGTGGCGACCCGTTTGCCGGTGCGCTCCCAGTAGCCAGCGTCTTCCGGCGCCCAGTCGCTGATGACGCGGCCGGGACTGGCAGTGCTTCGGACAACAGGATCGCTACCGACGGTCATACATGGCTCCAGGGCTGTGGAATGACGTGGGTACTGCTTTCAAGTTGTAACCCGTCGTCATGGGCCTCATTAGGCCCGCACTGCGCGATGACGGGGTTGATCTGGATCAATCAGGGGCGGGTTTCCACCCTGCCCCTGACAAATGTCAAACCGGTGACTCGGTACTGCCGCGGCGGCTCACGCCGCGCTGGCGCACGCTGTCACGCACGTCCACATCGAACTGCAGCTGCAGCGTGGTGCCGTCATCCAAGTACAGCGCAAAGCCGAGCCCATCACGGCACGGCAGGCGCCCGGCCAGACCGTCCACCGCCTCACGCGGCAGCACCAGCCGGCAGTAGGTGCCACCATCGAGCAGCACCGCCTGGTCGCCGCCGTGCAGCGACACCGCCGTGCCCCAGCCGCCGTTGCCGCCGAACCGGGTCAGGTTCTCGACCGATTCACCGGCCAGCAGCTGCGCCAGTTCAGCCTCATCCAGGCGCAGACGCATCGTTTGTTCCTGCAGCTGCACCTTCATGAGGCGACATCCTCCCACTGGGCGGGGGTATTGCAGTTGACCAGGGCGCTTTCGTCGGCGGTGGACAGGCGCACCGCATGTGCGCCGAGACGGTGTTGCAGGGCCTGCAGCGAACGCGGGCCAAGGGGATAGTGGATCATGCTTTCAAGGACTGTACGGCTTTCATTGTCCACATTAAACAGCATCGGAAGCGGATGACCGTCATAGATCGTGCAGCGGCCAGACTGCGCATCACGCAATTGCTGAAGCAGTCGGGGGGTCAGCCGGGGCGTATCCACCGGCACCACCCAGGCCGGGCCATCGGGCATCTGCAGGGCCACGCTGTACAGGCCGCCCAGCGGGCCGCAGCGGGCCACCCGGTCGGGAATGCCGTCAAAGGCCGGGTAGCGACCGCTCACCCAGACCCGCTCCGCACCTGCCAGCATCAGCAGGCCGCGCATGTGTTCCAGCAGGGTCCGCCCCTGCCAGGGCAGCATCGCCTTGTCGCGGCCCATGCGGCTGGACAGCCCGCCCGCCAGCACGATGCCGGCCATCGGCGCGCTCATGGGCGCGCCACGCCCTCATCCACGCATGGCGTGGATCTACTGGGCCCAACCGTCAGTAGAGCCACGCCATGCGTGGCTGCCAGTGGAGTGGATTCATTCATGGGCATGGTCATGCACCGGCGTGTCGTCGGTGTGGCAGAGGCTGCAGCCTTCGGTCCATTCGCTGTCGCCGTCCTGGTAATGCTCCTGCTTCCAGATCGGGCACTGGTGCTTGACCGCTTCGATCAGCTGCCGGCAGGCACGGAAGGCTTCATCGCGGTGCGGGCTGCCTGCGGCCACCACCACCGCCACCTCGCCCACCGCCAGGCGGCCCTTGGCGTGGGCCACATACAGCTTCAGCTTCGGCCCGTAGGCGGCCTGCACCTCGGCGGCCAGCCGCTGCACCTCGTTCAGCACCAGCGGCTCGAACAGGTCATAGCTGATGCCCAGCACCGGGCGACCCTGGTTGAGGTCACGCACCTTGCCGATGAATACGTCGATACCCCCGAAGCCGGGGTCGGACACCGCGGCGATGCCCTCGGACGGGTCGATCGCCGCCTGTGCGCGGTCCACCACCTTCGCGATCGTGGGATGGCTCATCTCAACCCCCACTGACCGGCGGCAGGATCGCCACCCGGCCATCGGCCGGCAGCGCATCGTGGTCGCGCAGCACCTGTTGCTGGTCGGCGAACGCCGAGTAGTCCAGCAGGCCGGCACGGAAGCCCGGCCAGCGCACCGGCAGCAGCTCGCGCAGCGCCTGGCGCAGGTCGGCAATCGTGGCCCCGGCGACGTCCACCGTGATCTCGCGGCTCGCATCCAGGTCGGAAAACGCACCAAACAACTGCAGGTTCACCTGTTTCATCATGATTCCTCGCTTACCAGCTGCACCGGTTCGTGGTGACCCCAGCCCTGCACCCGCACATACGTACCGGCTGCGGCCAGGTTGCCCTCGGCCTCCAGCACCACCCAGGCGTTGGCCCGCAGCATGGACATCAAACGGAACGACTCCTGGCCGGACAGCACGCGCGCGCTCAGGCGTCCCTGCGCGTCCACTTCCACCCGCGCACGGGCGTGGAAGCGCAGGCCCTCGGGCTTGCGCACGTCGGCCTGCAACGGCAGCTGCAGCGGCGTTTCCGCGGCCAGCCCCAGCAGCCGCCGCAGCACCGGCTCAACGAAGAAGCGCTGGCCCACCGCCGCCGACACCGGGTTGCCCGGCAGGCCGAAATACAGCGCGCCGCCGGGCAGTACCGCAAACAGCAGTGGCTTGCCCGGGCGGATCGCCACCTTGTGGAAGATGATGCGGGCGCCGCGGTCACGCAGCGCGTCGGGCACGAAATCGTAGCGCCCGGCCGACACCGCACCGGTGCTGATCAGCAGCTGCGCACCGGCGTCCAGCGCCTGGTCCAGCACGGCATTGAAGGCGGCCACGTCGTCGCCGACCGTGCCCTGCCAGACCACCTCGGCGCCGGCCGCCTGCAGGCGCCCCACCAGGTAGGGGCGGTTGCTGTCACGGATCTGGCCCGATTCCAGTGCCTGCGCCGCGTCGGTCACCAGTTCCTTGCCGGTGGCGATCACCGCCGCCTTCGGGCGTGCGACCACGGCCACCTCGCCCACGCCGATGGCGTGCAGCAGGGTGCGGGCGTTGATATCCAGCACGTCGCCGGCACGCAGCACGCACTCACCTTCGTTTACATCCTGGCCGCGCAGGCGCACGTGCTGGCCCGGCTTGACCTCGGCGCGCAGGGCGATGCGGGTCGGGCGGCCTTCATGGCTCTGCAGGATCTCCACCTGCTCCACCGGCACCACCGTATCCAGGCCGGCCGGCATGCGTGCGCCGGTCATGATTTCCCAGGCGCCCTCGCCTGCTTCGGCACCGGCATCGCCGGCCGCCTGCCAGCCCTGCACGGCAAATTCGCTGCCGGCGTCGAAAGTGTTGCCCTCGGCACGCAGCGCAAAACCATCCATGGCCGAGTTGTCGAACGGCGGCAGCGACTGTGCGCTGATGATATTGCTGGCCAGGGTGCGCCCGCCCGCATCGTGCAGGCGCAGGCGCTCGGCCGGCAACGGCGACGCCGCGTCCAGCAGGTGCTGCAATGCTTCGCTGTACGGGATCATGCCGCGCTCCCGTGGCCGCCGCCGTCCACCATCGCCAGCGCGTGGCCAAGGACCGGCGCCAGGATGTCCAGGCACTGCGCGGCAGCGCGCGGGCTGCCTGGCAGGGCAAACACCAGCATGCCGCCCAGCTGCACCACTTCGGCCCGGCTCAGCCAGGCCATCGGCGTGTGCTGTGCACTCAGCGCGCGCACCATCTGCGCCAGGCCGTGCACCGGACGTGCATCCAGCGAACGCAGCGCCTCGGGGGTCAGGTCACGCGGCCCCAGGCCGGTTCCGCCGGTGCACAGGCACAGGCGCACGCCACTCTCGGCCAGCGCGCGCAGACGGCCGGCCAGCGGTTCGATGCCATCGGCCAGCACCTCGGCCGCCACCACCTCACCGCCCAGCGCCTGCAGGCCGGACACCAGCTTCGGGCCGGATGCATCGGCATAGGTGCCATCGCTGGCGCGGTCACTCAGGGTAATCACCGCGCAACGGGCGCCTTCCAGGCCCCTGGGTGCACGCGGCTTGAAACGCGCCTGCTCGGCCTCGTCCATGCCATCGGGGTGCAGCCACACGCCGCGCTTTCCGCCTTCCTTGAACAGCAGGCGGATGCCTTCGATGCGCAGCGCCGGCTCCACCGGCTTGCTCAGGTCGTACAGGGTCAGCAGGGCCGCATTGACACCGGCCAGCGCCTCCATCTCCACGCCGGTGCGTGCCTCGCTGGCGCACTCGCACCAGACCCGGATCGACTGCCGTTCCGGCACCGGTGCGCAGAACACCTGCACCAGTTCCAGCGGCAGCGGGTGGCACAGCGGCATCAGCATCGACGCCATCTTCGCCCCCTGCAGGCCGGCAATCTCGGCCATCACCAGCGCATCGCCCTTGGGCAGGCGGCGCTCGACGATCAGCGGGTAGGCCACCGGCCCCGCATGCAGTTCGCCCACTGCCACCGCGCGGCGGCGGGTGATGCGCTTGTCGCGGACATCGGCCATATGGAAGGCCGCGTTCAATTCCCCAGTCATGGTGGTGCTCATCCTCCAATCGAGGCCAGGTGCGGGGTCAGCCCGGTCTGGCCCTGGTGCAATCCGTGCCCGGCCGCTTTCAGGCCGAGCTGGGTGGTGATGCGTGCCAGCAGCGCGTCATGGTCATCGTCGCTCTGCAGCAACGGCCGCAGCGGCACGCCGAAATCGCCGAACAGGCACAGCCGCAGGTCGCCCTTGGCGGTCACCCGCAGGCGGTTGCAGCCCTTGCAGAAATCGCGCGAATACGGCGCGATGATGCCCACGGTGCCGCGGTGCTGCGGGTGGCCGAACTCGCGCGCCGGGCCGGCATCGGCCGCCCGCGGGCGTTCCTGCCAGCCGGCGGCCAGCAGCTGTTCGATCACCACGTCAGCGCGCAGGTGGTGGCGCTGGAAATAGGCTTCGTTGTCGCCGGTGCGCATCAGTTCGATGAAGCGCACGCTGAAGGGGCGGTCACGCAGGTAGTCCATCCACTGCGGCAGTTCATCGTCATTGAGCCCGCGCAGCAGTACTGCGTTGAGCTTGATCGACGGCAGGCCCAGCGCCTGTGCCAGGGCCAGGCCCTGTTCGATCTCGGGCAGGCGGTCATGCCCGGTGATGGTGTGGAAGCGCTCACGCTGCAGGCTGTCCATGCTCACGTTCAGCGCGGTCAGGCCAGCGCGGTGCCAGCCCGGCAGGCGCCGCGGCAGCAGCGTGCCGTTGGTGGTGATGGCCACCTTGCGGATGCCCGGCACCGCAGCCACGGTGCCGATGATCTGTTCCAGGTCCTTGCGCAGGCTCGGCTCGCCGCCGGTCAGGCGGATCTTGCTCATGCCCAGCGCAGCAAATGCACGCACCAGGCGGGCGATTTCATCCACCTGCAGGAAGCGCGGCCGGCCCTCCCCCTGGTAGCCATCGGGCAGGCAATAACTGCAACGGAAGTTGCACGCTTCGGTCAGCGACAGGCGCAGGTACGGAAAGCTGCGTCCGAATCCGTCGGTGAGTTGGCTCATGGCTGGTCCACCTTGTTGCTCCACCGTCTTGCCCGTGCCCGGAATGGCCCGGATTTCCTCGCCTGCCGGAACAGTTGCCAGATTACGCGGCCGCTCGTGCCTTGGGCATGACTTAAATCAATTGCCGCCGGCCCGGCGGCGCACGCGTTGTGGCAGCATGCGGCTTTCCGTGCAGCGGATGTGTGACAACCCTCATGATGATGAACGATTTCCAGCAGCTTCTGCACGCCGCAGGCGAACAGGCCGAGCCGCAGCGCCTGCTGTTCGTGTTCGTGCGTGCCGACCTGCCCGAGGCGCCCACCACCGACCAGCGCGAGCGGCATGACCGTCGCGAAGGCGGCACCCTGTCACCGGTGCTGTGCGTGGACAAGCTGCCCGCGGAGGTACCCAGCTTCCAGGCCCTGGCCACCGAATCGACCCGCACCGGCATCGACTGGGACCTGGTGTTCGTGGCTGCGATGGATGGCCGTGCCGGGTTTGCACCCAACAGCGATGAAGCCGCCCGTCCGCTGCAGTTGATGGTCAATGCCATTCATGACGGCCAGATCGGCCGCTTCGCCGCCTTCGACCGCAGCGGCGAACCCATTCAGTTCTATTGAGCCACCAGCTGCAGGGTCAGGAAGAAGATCACCAGTACGGTGTTCAGCCCCCAGGCCACGGTCAGCCCGCGTGCGGCCACGCCCAGGTTCGGGGTGCGTGCGCTTGGTGCAGCCCGCCACACCGCCGGGATGATCCAGCCGGTGTAGAGCAGCAGCACCGCAAACACCGCCAGCAGCAGCGTGGTGCGCTGGTTGGCCAGGGCCCAGAGGGCAACGGCCCACAGGATGTTGCTGGGAATCACCCCCTGCAGCCAGAACACGCTCCACAGGCGCGAGCGGCCCTGGGTTTCCGGCGTGGGGTGGAGGGACGCGCTTGCAGTCATAAGTCTCCCTTCGGTCCAGGAAGCATGCCCGGCCAGCCTGCGCCCGCCCGTCGATAACGTCAACCGCCCAGGCAGGCCTGCTCTGGGAGCGGTCGACCCCGGTCGACCAGACCCATCCGCCCGCGCCCACCCTCCGGTAGAGTCACCCTTACCCAGGGCCACGCCCACCACCAGACCCCCCACCATGCCCAGCACCCGCAACGGATTGCCTGCTACCCGCCTCTACCCCTTCCTCGTCGGCAAGCTGGGGCGAATGATGATTCCGGTCCTGCTGGGTGTCGTCTGCGGGTGCACCCCACAGGCGACGACACCGCCACCGGCCGCCGCCAGCGAAGACCCGCTGGCCATCGAAGACAGGCCACCGAATGCCGAGGGCCAACCCATGCTGGATGATATTGCCCGAGTGGCCCGCGACGCCGACCGCATCGTGGTCGTTGAGCATTCCTATCGATACGACACCAACGAAGGCATCAACAGCGGCACGCCGCCACCGGAGCGCAGGTACCGCGAAGTGGTACTGGCCGGCAATGACAAGCAGCCGCTCCTGGCCACGCTGGAGGGCATCGATCCCTATGTCAGCCAGTGGGTCGCCGCCTGCATCTTCGAGCCCCATCACCGCTTCGAATTCTACAAGGGGAACAAGCGCACCCACACGCTGGAGGTCTGCTTCCAGTGCAACCAGCTGGAATGGGACGGCGCGAAGAATCCCGTGCCACAGGCGTTCTACGCGGGCCTG
>NZ_JACVTV010000075.1:0-21067 GCF_016624625.1 Stenotrophomonas sp. S41
GAATCTGGAGCGGGAAACGAGACTCGAACTCGCGACCTCAACCTTGGCAAGGTTGCGCTCTACCAACTGAGCTATTCCCGCAGATTCCGTTCGACCTGCGTCGAAGGAGCGCTATTGTGTCCAAATTCCTTCACGCCGTCAACAGTCTTCACGCACCGCGATCCGGGCCTTGCGCGGTGGGGTACCCTGCCCCGCCCGGACGCCTCGGCCCATGTTTCTGCACGGCAAATCCCTGCTGATCTCCCTGCTGCTGCATCTGCTGGTGGCCGCGCTCTATTGGACGATGATGCCGCTGGGCATGAACTGGTATCGCGATCATGTTGGTTTCAGCTCGCACGGCAACATCGGCCTGGGCCTCGCGCAGTACTACGCGTTCGTGCTGTTCCTCGGCGCGCAGCCGTTGATCGCCGTACTGCGGCCGTTGGCAGCGAAATTGTTGGTACTGGCCATCCCGCTGGCATTCGCGACCTGGACGCTGATGCACAACAACCCGCCGCGCATGCTGTACTTCACCGTCGGGCCAGGCGTGCTTGCACTGGCCGCGATCGCCGCGAGCATGCGCTTCGCTGCGCGCACCACCACCTGGAGCACGCGCAAGGAGCCCGCGCATGAGTGATCGCAGCACTCGCTTGTACTACCTGGCGGCAGTCGTGATCTGGCTGGCCGTGATGGCCGCGCTGATTCATGCCGGTACGCAGACCGACTACTGGATGCAGCGCTGGCTGGAACCCGGCGAAGTGCAGCCCTATCCCATCCGCGCCGTTGCGATCTTTGCCCTGATGAGCACGGTCGAAATCGCGGTTGTCATGCTGATCGTGCGCCCATGGCGATGGCGTCGACTCTGGCTGCGCCTGCTGATCGCCTTCGCGCTGCTGCTGACGTGGTCGGTACCGTTCGCGATGGGCGCGATGCACCAGTCCCCGGTCTACGGCGCGCACCTGCTGTGGCTGCTGTTGCTGGATCTGGGCCTGTTCCTGGCCCTGTGCGCGGTGTCCGTCATCAGAGCGTGGCAGGCGCTTCGCCGCCGCGCTTCCGCCGCACGCGGATACCCTTCACCGTGAGCGCAGCACTACGCCATGCAGCCACCGCCACGGGCCTGATGCTCGCAGCCTGCGCGCTCGCAGTCTGCCTTTCGACCCATCTGGTATCGAAGGACTGACGCAAACGAAAAACGCCCCCTTGCGGGAGCGTTTTTCTGCAATATGGAGCGGGAAACGAGACTCGAACTCGCGACCTCAACCTTGGCAAGGTTGCGCTCTACCAACTGAGCTATTCCCGCAGATTCCGTTCGACCTGCGTCGAAGGAGCGCTATTGTGTCGATATTGCTGCACGGCGTCAACCGGATTTTTCGGGTCGTCTGCACAGCGTCGTTCAGCTTGGCGGTCAGGCCCGCACCCCGCGCCGGTGGAAGTAGATCTGCTCGGCCACGCGCCGCGTCGCGGCGGTACGCAGCAGCGCGTTGAGCGGCCAGTCCTGCTGCAGATGGTCCATCGCCCAGCGCAGCACGCGCTTGCGGCGGAAGGTCGGTGCCACCCGCCGCGCCACCTGCTCGGCGGCGGGGCCCTGGCCACGCAGGTGCAGGCCGATGGCATCGCCGACCGCCCAGCCATGCCGCCACGACGAGTGGATGCCGCCGGCCGACAGCGGCGAGACGATGCCGGCCGCATCCCCGGTCAGGACCAGACGGTGGCCTGTGATCGGTCCATCCGGCAGGCCGCAGGGCACCAACCCGGCGCGGGTGGACGACGGCTGCAAGGACGGCGGGATGCCGACGATCTCGCGCACATGTTCGATGAAGCCATCGATGTCCGGCACCCGCGCCTGCAGCGGATCATGGCGCAGGGCGAGCCCGACCTGCACGCCCGTGGGATTCTGCGCGGCCCAGCCGATATAGCCCGGTGCGTAACGCTTGCTGACGAAGCAGTGCAGCGCGTCGCCCTGCGGCAACTGCAGGCCAGCGAATTCGCGCTCGACGCCATAGAGATTGTCACGCACCTGGCCCAGGGCGGTACGCCGGGCGACGCGTGATCGCGCGCCATCGGCACCCACCAGATAGGCGCACCGCCCTGCCCCGTCCACCTGCCAGCCATCGCCATCGGCCTCTGCATTGCTGAAAGACTGCTGCAGGCGCAGATCCACGCCGCTGGCACGCAGTTCGTCGGCCAGCCAGCGCATCAGGTTCGGGGTGTCGGTGGTGAGGAAGTAGTACCCGGGCGCGGCCAGCTGCACGCTGCGCAGATTCGGCGCGTACAAGCGCACGCGCGCGACACGCTGGACCAGATGCTCGGGCATGCGGCCCAGCCAGGTCTGCTCCATCGCTTCCTTCACCACGATGCCGGTGGTGTGCAGGCGCTCACCGGGATCGGCCTTGCGCTCCAATACGCAGACGCGCAGGCCGTACTGCGCGGCGGCCAATGCGCAGGCCGCACCGGCGAAGCTTGCGCCGACGATGACCAGATCGTGGTCGTAGGCAGAGGACATGTGCGGCATCGCGGCATCACCGGTTGGGAACGGAGAAGCAGCGTCGCCCGCGTGCGTGGCGGGGCGATGGGGTGGCGGTGAAGTGGGGATGAAGCGGTCGAAGGCGCAAACGAAAAACGCCCACTTCCGGGAGCGTTTTTCTTGAATCTGGAGCGGGAAACGAGACTCGAACCCGCGACCTCAAACTTGGCAAGGTTGCTGATGAGGCAGTTGACTACGCGATCCATGGAGGAAGCCGCAAGCCATACCAGCGACCAGTCCGGAAAGAAAAATAAAATTCAGGCCACTGCTCTCATTTCGTAGATATTGTATGGATCGAGGCACATGGAAGCCTGATGGTACACGCACCTTCCTCGCGCGTTCAAAAATGGCGGCTCCAGTCGATCAGATCGTTTTTCTGCTAGCCACCGACCTCTTCAGGCCGGCACTCCTCTCGACATTTCCGCGAAGCGATGCGGAGGCGGCACGGCTTGCTGCACTGCGGGTGTTGGACGAAGTGGTCGACGGGGGCGACAACTACTTCATGTGCGCCAGCTTCAGCGAAGCAAGGATAGGCAGCACTCACGACTCACTCCTCGGCGATCTTCGGTCGCGTGGCGCCTCCGTCCGCGCGCAGGACCGCGTTGAGCTATTGATTCAAGCACTACCTGTTCCCAGCGGAGCAATGATCCGTGCGTGCGACATGATCACCTCCATCGCCAGCTACCTCTTCTGGCTGGAAGGCGATGCTCTATGCAACCCGGTAACCACACAGCTCATTGATGCGATCGCCGTGATAGAACCGCTTGGCCTGCAACGCGAGCCAACCTGCGTGGATTGGCATGAGGCCTGGATCCATACGCAGTCCAAGCATGATCGTTACATTGCGTCGCTGATGGACGGAATCGATGATGCGCCGGTATACGTATTTAACGACCTGCAGGCTTTCACCGCCCGATTCGACTTCCTATCGCGGTGGAGAGCATGCCTTGGCGAAACGCGCTTTGAACCGATGAGAAAGTACATCTCGGACGAGGCGCATCTGAGGCTGGATGACCGCGATGACGCCGCCGCTGGTCACATTGACCAGATCCTGACAGCAATCTAGGAAGTCGAGGCGACAAGTCCAGACGCAAACGAAAAACGCCCCCTTCCGGGAGCGTTTTTCTTGAATCTGGAGCGGGAAACGAGACTCGAACTCGCGACCTCAACCTTGGCAAGGTTGCGCTCTACCAACTGAGCTATTCCCGCTTGGGAGGCGAAATTCTACCTGTTCTGGGAATGGCGTCAAGGGGTTTTTTCAGGGGGCTTCGTAAAGCGACCGACATGTTGTATCCATGCCGGTGTACATCCAGCCGAGGCGCGAACATCAACACCGAACCCACTGAGATCTGGGTCTTCCACGGCGCAGGCGCGCGCTTCGCCGGGGGCGTCTTCGGCAATCGTGAGGCCGGCTTGTCATGGGCGGCCAAGCACGCGCTGACAGGGGTGCTCACCTGCTATCCGTTGAATGAAGGCGCGTACGACTGGGCGCTCCGATCAGGCGCCTTTGCACCCAAGCGCCCAGAGCATCGCGAAGCGCATTTCATTGGCGGATTTACATCCGCATCAATGGACCATGTGCACGTCGAAGACGGCATACCCCAGTAGATCCACGCCATGCGCGGATGGGGGCAACCGTGGGGTCAGAGCCCTTTCCTGTGGAAAGGGATCCGACCCCGGGGCGGCATACCCCAGTAGATCCACGCCATGCGTGGATGGGGGCAACCGAGGGGTCAGAGCCCTTTCCTGTGGAAAGGGATCCGACCCCGGGGCTCAGTTGCCCAGCTTCTTCTGCCGCGAACGCTCGCGCGCGGCGCGCTCGTCTTCGCGCAGGCTCGGCCAGGCGGCATGCAGGTACTGCAGGCCCGACCACAGGGTCAGCACGGCGGCAATGGCCAGGGTCCAGTCGCCGATATGGAACACCGGCGGGCCCATCCAGATGTCATTGACCGGCACGTTCGGTGCCACCGAATACAGCAGGCACAGCAGCGCGACCATCTGTGCGGTGGTCTTGACCTTGCCGATCATGGCCACGCGCACCTTGGCGCGCTGGCCCAGCTCGGCCATCCACTCGCGCAGCGCCGACACCGCGATTTCGCGGCCGACGATCACCGCCGCCCAGAACGCCATCCACGGCGTCGGGTGGCCCTGCACGATCAGGAACAGCGCCACCGCCACCATCAGCTTGTCCGCCACCGGATCGAGGAAGGCGCCGAACGCCGATTCCAGCTTGTACCGACGTGCGATCCAGCCATCGAGCCAGTCGGTGATCGCGGCCAGGCCGAAGATCGCCGCGGACGCGAAATTGGTCCAGGTGTAGGGCAGGTAGAACACCAGCACCAGCACCGGGATCATCACGATCCGCAACAACGTCAGCCAGGTGGGGAGGGTCAACTTCATGCGGCTTGCTTCTCTCTCTACTCGGCCGGGTCAGGCGTGGCCAACCCGTGCAGGTTAGCGTAGATGCGTGCAGCGAGGGCGTCATTGATGCCCTCGACCTTGGCGATTTCAGCTTCGCCGGCGGCTTTCAGGCCGACCAGACCACCGAAATGCTTGAGCAGGCTGGCGCGCCGGCGCGGGCCGATACCGGGAATATCTTCCAGCTTGCTGGTCATCCGGGCCTTCTGACGGCGGCCCCGATGTCCGGTGATGGCGAAGCGGTGCGCTTCGTCGCGCACCTGCTGGATGAACTGCAGCGCAGGATTGGCCGCGCCCGGGCGCAGCTCGCGGCCATCGGGCATCACCAGCGCTTCGTGGCCGGCGCGGCGCTCCACGCCCTTGGCCACGCCCACCAGCAGCACGCCTTCCACGCCCAGGTCGGCCAGGGCGGCCTGGGCCTGGGCCAGCTGGCCGGCGCCACCATCGATCAGCAGCACGTCGGGCAGCACGCCCTGCTCTTCCACGGCGCGGCGGAAGCGGCGGTCGATGGCCTGGTGCATGGCCGCGTAATCATCGCCGGGCTCGATGCCGCTGATGTTGAAGCGGCGGTACTGCGCGCGCACCGGGCCGGCGGCATCGAACACCACGCACGACGCCACGGTCGCTTCGCCCATGGTGTGGCTGATATCGAAGCATTCCACCCGCTTGACCGGTTCGGCCAGGCCCAGCATCTCGCGCAGGGCTTCGCTGCGCGCGTGCTGCGCGTTGCGGCTGTTGAGTTCGGTGGCCAGGGTCAGCTGCGCGTTGCGGATGGCCAGCTCCAGGTAGCCGGCGCGCTCGCCACGCACGTTCCACTTCAGCTGCACCTTGCGCTCGGCCGAGGCCGAAAGCGCGGCCACCAGCAGGTCGGCATCGGGAATCTGCCGGTCCAGCAGGATCTCGCGCGGCGGCTCGAATTCGATGTAGTACTGCGACACGAACGCGGCCAACACCTCTTCCGGGCTGTCCTCGCCATTGGTGCGCGGGAAGAACGGGCGGGTGCCGAGGTTGCGTCCATCGCGGAAGGCCAGCAGCAGCACGCAGGCCTGCGAGCCGTGCATGGCCACGGCCAGCACGTCCAGGTCGGCGGCGCGGCCATCCACGTACTGGCGGGTCTGCATGCTGCGCAGCGAGGCAATAAGATCCCGCAGGCGCGCGGCCTTCTCGAACTCCAGCGCCTCGCTGGCGCCCTGCATCTGCTCGCCCAGCTCGCGGGTCAGCTCATCGCTCTTGCCTTCCAGGAACAGCGTGGCGCGACGCACTGATTCGGCATAGTCCGGCGCCGGCACCAGGTCCACGCAGGGCGCGCTGCAACGGCCGATCTGGTACTGCAGGCACGGCCGCGAACGGTTGCGGAACACGCTGTCCTCGCAGCTGCGCAGCTTGAACAGCTTGTGCATCAGGTTCAGCGTTTCGCGTACTGCGGTGACGCCCGGGTACGGCCCGAAATAACGCCCGGGAATGGCGCGCGGGCCACGGTGCAGGGCGATGCGCGGCCAGTCCTCGCGGGTCAGCAGCACGTGCGGGTAGGTTTTGTCGTCGCGTAGGGACACGTTGTAGCGCGGCGACAGGGATTTGATCAGCTGGTTCTCCAGCAGCAGCGCTTCGCCTTCCGAGCGCGTGACCGTCACGTCCATGCGCGCGATCTGCGAGAGCATCGACATGATGCGCGCGTTCTTCGGGCTGCCGTTGAAGTAGCTGCCGACGCGGTTGCGCAGCGCGCGCGCCTTGCCCACGTACAGCAGCGTGTCGTCGGCCGCGTACATGCGGTAGACGCCGGGTGCGGTGCTCAACTGGGCCGCGAAGGCCTTGCCGTCGAAGGCCGGGGCGGTGATGTCGGTCATTCGCTGATCGGCACTTCGCTGAGCACGCCGCTGTCGGGGTCGAAACGCAGCACGGCGTGCGCGTCGGTCTCGGCGATCCACACCGCACCGGCGCCCACGGCCAGGCCGGCCGGGCCATGCAGGCGGCGCGGCAGTGGCTGGGTGACCAGATCGCCGCCGCCCAGGCGCAGCGTGCGCAGGCGGCCGTTGCCGGTGTCAGCGATCCACAGCACGGGTGCGTCCGGGCTCAATGCAATGGCCTGCGGATACTGCAGGCTGGCCTGCCCGCGCGGGCCATCGTCGGCGCCGAAGCGCCAGGCGCCCTGCCCGACCAGGGTCTGCACGAGGTCACCGCGCAGCTGCACCGCACGGATGGACGAGCCCAGCGCATCGGCCACGTACAGCACCTGCTGCACCACTGCCAAGCCGGTGGGCTGGGCGAAGGCGGCCATGTGGCCACTGCCGTCGCGCTCGTCGATGGCACCGCTGCCGGCGCGCCACTGCAGGCTGCGCAGACCGAGGTGGAAGCTCCACAGGCGGTTGTCGCCGGCCATGGCGATATGCAGCTGGTTGTCAGCGATCGCCAGGCCGACCGGGTTGTCCAGTGCCACCTGCCGCGCCTGCGCCACCGGCCCTTCGACCGGCATGCCAGGGCGACCGTTGCCGCACAGCGTGTCGACCTGGCCGGTCGCCAGGTTGATGCGACGCACCGCGTGGTTGCCGGTGTCGGCCACGTACAGCGACTCGCGCTCGAGCACCAGCCCCTGCGGGCGATGGAACGCGGCTTCGGCCAGGTTGCCATCCATGAAATCAGCGGTACCCAGCCCGAACTGGCGCAGCACCCGCCCGCCGTGGCTGCACTCGAGGATGCGATGGCGCCCACTGTCGGCGATGTACAGGCGGTCCCGGTTGACCGCCAGGCCGGCCGGGAAACGCAGCGGATGCGGCAGTTCGGGATGCAGCTCGCTGCCCCCGCGCGACGGCGCCAGCGGCGCGCCTTCGCAGAGATCGTTCAAGGCGCGTTCCAGCTCGCCGGGTGCGCCCAGGCCGACCAGGCGCTGCTGTTCGCGCCCCTGCCCGTCGAGCAGGATGACGGTAGGCCAGGCCGTGACGCCGAAGCGGCGCCAGCCGTCCCAGTCCGCATCGAGCAGCGCCGGCATCGACAGCCCCTGCCTGCGCAGCAGCTTCAGCGCAGCGCCGGCGTCGCGTTCGAAATCGAAGCGCGGCACATGCAGCACCAACGGCTGCAGGCGGCCCGGGTTGCGTGACAGCCATTGGCCGAACTCGGCCAGCCGCTGCATGCTCCAGGCCGATGCGGCATTGACGAACAGCAGCGCGACCGGCCGGCCGCGAAGTTCGGTCAGGGTGCAGGGGGCGGCATTGAGCCAGGTGGCAAACTCGGGCAGGTCCTGGACGGGCTGTGCGTTCATGGCCTGATTATGCCGGACTCGGCGTCATGCAACAGTCGTGCCACGGTCCGTTGCGCGGCCTGGTCGACCATCGCCCAGACCTGCTCGAAATGATCCTGGCCGCCGGTATAGGGGTCGGGGATGGCCTGCGCGCCCTGCCCGCCCGACCACGGCAGGTACAGCGACAGGCGCCCGCGCTGGGCGGCCGTGGCCAGCCGCGCGGCATCACGCAGGTTGGCCTCGTCGGCGCAGAGGATCCAGTCGAAGCGCTCGAAGTCGCCCGCCCGCAGCTGACGCGCGCGCAGGCCACCGATATCCACGCCATGGCGGGCGGCACAGGCAATGGCGCGGCGATCAGGCGCTTCGCCCACGTGCCAGTCGCCGGTGCCGGCCGAGTCGACCTGCACACGGTCGGCCAGCGGCGAGGCCTGCAGTCGGGCACGCAGGGCGCCCTCGGCCATCGGCGAGCGGCAGATGTTGCCCAGGCACACGACCAGCAGGTTCATCGCGCGGCCATGGACTGCAGCAGGGCTTCGGCACGGGCCAGGTCTTCGGGCGTGTCGATGCCCGGCGGGAAGGCTTCGGGCGAGATCGCCACGCTGATCGGGAAACCGGCTTCCAGCACGCGCAGCTGTTCCAGCGCCTCGACCTGCTCCAGCTGGCCCGGCGGCATCGCCGCGAACTGCTGCAGGAAGCCGGCGCGATAGCCGTAGATGCCGATATGGCGCAGCCAGCGATGACCTTCCGGCAAGGCCTCACGGCTGCGCGCGAAGCCATCGCGGTGCCAGGCGATCGGCGCGCGGCTGAAATACATCGCCTCGTTGCGCACGTTGCGCACCAGCTTGACCACGTTCGGGTCGAACAGGGTTTCGGCATCCTCGACGGGGGTGGCCAGGGTCGACATCGGCGCCTCGCCCTCGACCAGCGCCTGGGCCACGGCACGGATGCCGGCGGCCGGGGCGAACGGTTCGTCGCCCTGCAGGTTGACCACCACGGTCTCATCGGACCAGCCGGCGATGCGCGCGCACTCGGCCAGGCGGTCGGTGCCGGAGGCGTGGCTGACCGCAGTCATGGCCACCTTCACCTCGCCCAGCCCGTCCAGCACATCGGCGATGCGGCTGTCATCGGTGGCCACCCAGACCTCGCGGGCACCGGCCTGCAGCGCACGGCGTGCCACGTGCAGCACCAGCGGTTCGCCGCCCAGCAGGCGGAGCGGCTTGCCCGGCAGCCGCGAGGCGGCATGGCGGGCCGGAATGGCGACAACGAATTCGGTCATGCGGGCGGTACTCGGCAGGCGCGATACAACGGGAATGCGGCCGGCGGCAGGCGATTGCAAGCGCCGCGCGGCCGCTCAGTTCGGGCGCAGCTTGTCCAGGCGGTCGGTCAGCGCCACCCAGAAGGCAGCCGGCAGTTCGGCGCGCAGCGGCACCGCGTAATGCCAGTCGTTGCCGAAGGCGCGGCACTTCACCGCATCCTTCTCGGTCATCAGCACCGGCAGCTGGCTGCCGAAGGACAGGTCCTGCGGCTGGTAGACCTGGTGGTCGGCGAAGGCATGCGGCACCACGCCTATGCCGCGCGCACGCAGCATGTCGAAAAAGCGCTGCGGGTTGGCGATGCCGGCCACGGCATGCACGCGCTGGCCCGCGAAGTAGGCCAGCGGGCGCGGACGCCCACCCGGCAACGGCTGCGCGCTGTCGATGTGCAGCGCCATCGGCCACTGGCCGAAACCGCAGGCCTGGGCGGCGGTGGCCTCATCGGCCTGGCCGAGATTGACCACGCGGAAATCACATTCGTCGGCACGGCTGACCGGCTCGCGCAACGGCCCGGCAGGAATCATCCGGCCGTTGCCGTAGCGGCGCTGCGCGTCGATGACCTCGATCTCGATGTCGCGCTGCAGCCGGTAATGCTGCAGGCCGTCGTCGCAGACGATGACATCGCAGCCGGCCGCGATCAGGGCCTTTCCGGCCGCCACGCGGTCGCTGTCCACGCGCACCGGCACGCCGGTCTTCCACGCGATCAGCACCGGTTCGTCACCGCCCAGCGCGGTGGACGTATCGGCCTCGACCCAGCGCGCCTTGTCCGCTTCCTCGCGGCCATAACCACGGCTGGCCACGCCCGGCTTCCAGCCGGCCGCGCGCAGGCGCTCGACCAGGGCGATGGTCAGCGGCGTCTTGCCGGTGCCACCGGCGGTGATGTTGCCGACCACGATGACCGGCACCGGCAGCGCATGCCGCTTGAACCAGCCCTTGCGGTACAGCCGCCGGCGCAGCGCGGCCACGCCGGCATAGACCGGCGCCAGCAGCCGCATCGGCAATGGAACCGGGCTGCCGTCGTACCAGTACGGCGGGGTCTGGGTACCCTTGCCTGCCATCAGTCCTGCCTTTCGCGGAACTGCATGCTGTGCAGGTGCTGGTACAGGCCACCCATTTCCAGCAGTTCCTTGTGGGTGCCACGCTCGACGATGCGGCCGTGGTCCATCACCAGCACCTGGTCGGCGTGCTCGATGGTGGACAGGCGGTGCGCGATCACCAGCGTGGTGCGCTCGGGCATCAGGCGCTGCAGTGCGTCCTGCACCAGGCGTTCGGATTCGTTGTCCAGCGCGGCAGTGGCTTCGTCCAGGATCAGGATCGGCGCGTCGCGCAGGATCGCGCGGGCGATCGCCAGGCGCTGGCGCTGGCCACCGGACAGCAGCGCGCCGTTCTCGCCCACCGGGGTCTGCAGCTGCTGCGGCATGCGCGCGATGAACTCCCAGGCGTTGGCCGCTTCGGCCGCGGCACGGATCTGTTCATCGGTCGCGTCCATGCCATAGGCGATGTTGGCGGCGATGGTGTCGTCGAACAGCATGACCTTCTGCCCGACGATGGCCACCTGGCGGCGCAGGTCGGCCAGCGGATAGTCATCCAGGGCCACGCCATCGAGGGTGATGAGGCCACCGCTGGGCTCGTAGAAGCGCGGCACCAGGCGGATCAGGCTGGTCTTGCCGCTGCCGGAACGACCGACGATGGCGGTGACCGTGCCGGGCCGGGCGACGAAGCTGATGTCATCCAGAGCGATGCCGCTGTCGGCGCGGTAGCGCAGCATGACGTGCTCGAAGGCCAGTTCGCCGCGGGCGCGCTGCAGCGGCGTACGCCCTGCGTCGCGCTCGACCGGCATGTCGATGATGCCGAACAGGCGCTCGGCGGCGGCCACGCCGCGCGAGATCGAGGTCTGCACGCTGGTCAGGCGGCGCAGCGAGGGAATGATGGCCATCATCGAGGTCATCAGGCCCATGAACTGGCCGGCGTTGAGCTTGCCGGCCAGCGCTTCGCGGGTGGACACCCAGACGATGACCGCCAGCGCCAGCGCGGCCAGGAACTGGACCACGCTCGACGCTGCAGCACGGGTCACTTCGACCTTCATGTTCAGCGCCAGCATGCGGTTGGCCAGGCGCGAATAGCGGCTGATCTCGTGCTGCTGGGTGCCGTGCACCTTCACTTCCTGCTGCGCGGCCAACGACTGCTCGGCGGTCTGCGCCATGGTGCCCATGCCGTCCTGGATGCCGCGGCTGATGCGCCGGTAGCGCTTGCCCACGTAGGAGACGATGGCACCGATCAGCGGCACCACCAGCAGCATGGCCAGGGTCACCTTGACGCTCATCTGCAGCATCACCACCAGCATGGCGATGATGGTCAGCGTGTCGGCCACCACGGTCTTCAGCGCGTCGGCGCTGGCCTGGGTGACCTGCTCGGTATCGAAGTTCAGGCGGCTGACCATCACCGGCGTGGCTTCGGTATCGAAATGCGAGGACGGCAGGTGCAGGTACTTCTGCAGGATCTGCTCACGCAGGTCGCGGACCACGCTGCGGCCGGTCTTGGCCAGCGTGTAGTCGCTGACCCAGGTGGCCAGGCTGCGCATCAGGAACAGGCCGAGGATGGTCAGCGGCAGGATCACCGCCATGCGCGGCTCGGGATTGACGAAGCCGCGGTTGACCAGCGGTTCCATCAACTTGGTGAAGTGGTAGCCGGCCAGGGCCTCGACCACCATCGCGATGACGGCGGCCACCATGAACACCCAGTAGGCCCGGGTATAGCCGAGCAGGCGTTTGTAGATCGGCCACACCGGCGCGTGATTGGAACTCATGGACGCACCTCTGGCGCTGTTGCGATTGCGATACGACGGAAGCCGAGCTGGCCCAGCGCATCCTGCGCGGTGACCACGGCCTGGTAGGGAGTGCGCGCGTCGGCGCGCAGCAGTACGGTCTGCTCGCGGTCGGTACCGGCCACCGCAGCAATGATCTGCTTGACCGACTCGACGTCGGTGCGCAGCACTTCCTGGTCGTTGACGAAGTAGCGGCCGTCGGCGTTGATCAGCACGCTGAGCGAACGCGGCGGCTCGTTGGTCTGCTGGTCGCTGGCGGTCGGCAGCTGCACCTGCAGCGTCGAGCGCGCATCGAACGTGGTGGTGACCACGAAGAAGATGATCAGGACCAGGATGACGTCGATCAGCGGAACCAGATCGATATGCGGCTCATCCTGGGATCGGTCGTTGCCGATGCGCATCGATCAGGCCTTGGCCGTGGCAGGTGCGGCGGCACGCGGCGCCGGTGCGCCGTTCATCACGCCCGGGCGGCCGTCCAGCGTGTCCAGCAGGGCGCTGGCTTCCTGTTCCATCTCCACCACGTAGCCGTGGATGCGGCCCTTGAAGAAGCGATGGAACATCAGCGCCGGGATGGCCACGATCATGCCGGTGGCGGTGCACACCAGCGCCTTGCCGATGCCACCGGCCAGCTGGTTCACATCACCGACGCCGTGGTCGAGGATGCCCAGGAACATCTGGATCATGCCGATGACCGTGCCGAGCAGGCCCAGCAGCGGGCCGGCCGAGGCGATGGTGCCCAGCGCGTTGAGGAAACGTTCCATGCGGTGGACCAGGTGGCGACCGGTGTCCTCGATGCGCTCGCGGATCTGGTCGCGCGGGCGGTTGCGGGCTTCCAGAGCGGCGGCCAGCAGCGCACCCAGCGGCGAATTCGCCCGCAGGGTCTGCAGGTGGGCCGGGTCGAGCTTGCCGCGGGCAGCCCAATTGCGCACTTCCTGGCCGAGGCCAGGCGGCAGCACCTCATTGCGCCGCAGGGACCAGAAACGCTCCAGGACGATCGCCAAAGCCAGTACGCCCAACAGCAGCAGCGGCACCATCGGCCAGCCACCGGCCTTGACCAGTTCCCACACGTTTCAACCCTCCGGCCCAACGGCCGCTTGTTCGATCGGCGATAGGATAGCAGCCGACCGCGCCCGCCCAGCGGCATCCCACCACCGGGCCGCGTGGATACGCTGTTCACGCACCTGCAGCCCTTGTGCGCCAAGCCATACGCGGATCGCGCCGGCGTCGGCCGTGGCCAGCACCTCGGCGCCCACGGCCCGCCAGCGCAGGACTACGTCACGTTTCGGGTGGCCGAAGCGGTTCTGGTGGCCGGCCGAGACCAGCGCCAGCCGGGGCGCCACGGCCGCCACCCAGGCCGCTGTCGAGCTGCCGCCACTGCCGTGGTGCGGCACCAGCACCACGTCGGCGCGCACGGCCGCAGCCTGAGACCGCAGCAGCTGCTGTTCGGCCCGGGCGCCGATGTCGCCGGGCAGCAGCACGACGCCGTGGGCACCGGCCACCCGCAGCACGCAGCTGGCCTCGTTGTCGCGTTCGCTGCCATCGGCCGACGGATGCAGCACCTGGAAGTCCACCCCGTCCCACTGCCAGCGCAGGCCTTTCATGCAGGGCCGGGCGCCCTCGACCTGGCTGCCCGGCGGGGCCAGCACCTGCAGCCCCGGCAGCGCCCGGCGCAGGGCCGGCAGAGCGCCCGCATGGTCGAGGTGATCGTGGCTGAGCAGCAGGTGCGCCGGCGGTGCCTGCCCCAGCGCGCGCACGGCCGGCAGCAGCACACGTTCGCGGCCCTCCCCGGCCGGCGGCCCGGCGTCGTACCAGAGCGCATGCGTGGCGGTGCGCAGCAGTACCGCCGCGCCCTGCCCCACATCGTGCACCAGCACTTCCAGCTCGCCGTGGCGCGGCGCCGGTGCGGCGGGCCACAGCAGCGGCAGGCACAGCAACGCGCCCGCCAGGCCACCGCCGGCCCCGCGCGGCAGCAGCCACCAGAACACCCCGGCAAGGGCCGCCGGCAGCGCCCAGCCCGGCGCCTGCGGCAGCCACCACATCGCCTGCGGGTGCTGCGCCAGGGGCTGCAGCAGCCCCCAGCTGAGATCGAACACCCATGCCGCCGCGCGCCAGGGCCACATCCCCGCCCCGTCGTGCAGCGCCTGCAGGCCGGTACCGAGCAGAGCCAGCGGCACCACCAGCAGGCTCCACCAGGGAATCACCGGCAGGTTGATCAACGGCCCCAGCCACGACGTCCCGCCGAACAGCACCACCGCCAGCGGCAGCAGTGCCACGCTGGCCACGCCCTGCCCGGCCAGCGCCGCGCGCAGCACGCCGCCGATGCCGGACGGCGGCCGCTGCGGCAGGCACCACAGCAGCCACAGCACGCCACCGAAACTGAGCCAGAAGCCTGCCGAAAGCACCGACAGCGGGGCCGGCAGCAGCATCAGCGCGGCCGCCAGGGACAATGCCGGCGCCGTGCCCAGTGGCCGCCGGCTGGCCCGCGCCAATGCCACCGCCGCGATCATCAGCGCGGTGCGCACGGTGGGCAGTTCGCTGCCCGCCAGCAGCGTGTAGAAGGCGGCCGCCAACGCCGCGGCGCACGCGGCGGCCTGCGGACGCGGCCAGGCGCGGGCCAGTGCCGGCCACAACCACCACAGGCCCGTGCACAGCAGCGCCGCGAATCCGGCCACCAGACCGACGTGGAAGCCGGAAATCGCGATCAGGTGGGTCAGGCCCAGCGCACGCAGCTGCTCCCAGTCGGTATCGGTCAGGCCGCGGGTATCGCCCACCGCCAGCGCCTGGACGAATCGCGCGGAGGGCCTGCCGACCTGCGCGGCGATGGCGGTACTGCAACGCTCGCGCCACGCGGCCAGGCCATGGGCGGCGCGCAGCTGTCGTGCGCCTCCGGGATCGCGCACGCTGGCGCTGCCGGCCAGGCCCTGCAGCAGCGCATGGCGTTCCGCATCGAAGCCCCCCGGATTGATCCGTGAGCGCGGCGGCCGCACACGCAGCGACAACTCCCAATGGGCACCGGCGTGCAGCGTGCCGCGCAGGGCATCGGGAACCGCGGACCGCCGCGGCGCATGCCAGCTGACCTGCAGACGCCGCCCCTGCAGCGCCGGCCACGCTTCCGCCTCGGCCACGTCGAACAGGAAACGGCTGTGGTCATCGCGCCGCAACGGCAGGTCGGCAATGCGCCCGCGTACCCGCACATCCTGCGCCGTCGCCGGCGCCGGGACCTGCTGCTGCAGGGCCAGGTGCCCGTGGCAGCCGGCCCAGGCCAGGCCGAACACGGCGGCGGCCAATGCGCGCCCGCGCCATCGCCACGCCCACCCCGGCAGGGCCAGCAGCGCCAGGCCGACGCACAGCCAGCGCGGCGGCAATGCCGGCAGCAGCACGCAGGTCAGCGCCCCCAGCACCAGGCCGGCGGCACAGGCAGGGCCCAGCAGGGGAGCAACCACGGCAACGGTGCGCATGGGCGCAGCGTCGCCGTGCGGCGGCAGGGCTGCCTATCAGGCAAGCCCGCGCGCCGCTGTGGGCAGGCTCAGCGGCGCAGGGTGGCGCGCTGGAAGTTGACCCGGAAGCAGGCGCCACCACCGACCGCTTCGGCCACGCTGACCGTGCCACCGTGGTGCTGCACGATCTCCTTGACCAGATGCAGCCCCAGGCCGCTGCCACTGCCGGCGGCACGCAGGCGATGGAAGGGCTCGAAGATCGCTTCGCGGTCACCCACCGGCACGCCTGCGCCCTGGTCGCTGATCTCCAGCAGCCCCTGCGCATCCAGGCGCACGCAGATGGTGCCGCGGCCGCCACCGTGGACGATGGCGTTGTGCACAAGATTGGCCATCACCCGGCCCAGCGCCAGCCCATCGCCCTGTATCCAGACCGGTGCTTCCGGTGCATCCACTTCGAAGCCATACCCTGCGCCGACCACCAGCGGCGCCAGCTCGGCCGCCGATTCACGCACCACCTGGGCCAGATCGACCCGCTGCAGCGTGCTGACGTTGCGGTCCAGGCGCTGCAGGTCGAGCAGGTGCTCGGCCACGTTGCCCAGCCGCGCCACGTCGGTCAGCAGCTGCGACTTCAGTTCACCCTGCGGAAGCTGCGACAGCCGTGCCTGCACCACCGCGATCGGCACGCGCAGTTCGTGCGCGGCATCGGCCAGGAATTTGTCGCGTGCGGCGTAGCCCTGCTGCACTTTATCGATGGCATCGTTGAAGGCACTCACCAGCGGCGCGACTTCGGTGGAAACCAGCTGTTCGTCCAGGCGCGCACCGGGCTGGCCGATGTCCAGCTCCTTGGCCTGCTGCGCCAGCCGGCGCACCCCGCGCATCGCACGATGGATGACGGTGGGCATCACCAGCAGGGTGACCACGATCAGCGGCAGGAAGAACCAGAAACCGATCAGCCGCAGCACCATCAGCGCGCCATCGACCAGCCCGCCCTTGGGGGCGCCACCGGCCATCACGGTGATGCGACGTCCATCCTCGATGCGCACCATCACCCGCGCCACGTCCAGGTAGGGCGGCACCAGCGATCCGACTTCGGTGGCGCCCAATGCCGGCAGCCGCGCCAGCAGCGGTGCGTGCAGCGCCGGCACCTTGCCGCGCTCCAGCCAGATGCCGCGATCATCGACGGCGACGAACCACAGGTTGCCTCCGGCGCGCGCGTTCAACGCCTGCCAGCGCGGCTCGTCCAGCACCAGGTGCGCGCCCTGGCTGTGCACGGCCTTGGCGACGTCCTCGGCGGTGAACATGTCCATGTTCCAGGATTCCTTGTCGCCCCAGGTCAGGATCAGCGCCACCACCGCGAACAGCACGGTGAACGCCTGCGCCAGGAACAGGCGCCAGGCCAGGCCGAGGGTGATCGAACGGATCTGCCTGGCCATCTCAGGCCTCCGCCAGCAGATAGCCGACGCCGCGGATGACGTGGATCTCCACGCCCGCGCCCGCCTGCTGCAGCGCCTTGCGCAGCTTGGAGATGTGCGCATCCAGTGCGTTGGATTGGATCTCATCGTCGAAGCCGTACACCGCCGCCTCCAATGCGCTGCGGGTGACCGTGCGCCCCTGGCGCATCGCCAGCGCCTGCAGCACCAGCACCTGGCGCCGCGGCAGGGTCAGCAGTTGGCCATCCACCTGCGCCTGCAGCGATTCGAAATCGAACTCGAAGTTGCCCAGCCGCAGGCTCGGCGTGACCATCGCTGACGGCCGCCGTGACACCGCGCGGATGCGCGCCATCAGTTCTTCGATCGCCACCGGTTTGACCAGGTAGTCGTCGGCGCCGACATCGAGCCCCTCCACCTTGTCCGACAACGTGCCCTTGGCGGTCAGCATGATCACCGCGATGTTCGGCCGCAGCGCACGCGCGGTGGCAACGAAACCGGCGCCATCGCCATCGGGCAGCTGGCGGTCGAGCAGCAGCAGCTGGTGCACGGGTTCGCGCAGGGCCAGCGCCGCCTCGGCCAGGCTGCCGACCACGTCGGCGACCACGCCCTGCCGTTCGAGGCCCGACTGCAGGGCCCGCGAGAGATCGGGATCGTCTTCCACCAAGAGGATGCGCATCGTGGGCTCGGCTACCGGAAACGCTGCCGATGATAGTGCCTGCCGGGCACCAATGAGGCCTTTGCACGGACATTGCCGTGGCGCAATGTTCCGACAATGTTGCGCGGTCAGGATGCAACGCGGTTCCCTGCAAAGTGCCCCTCGATGCTCCCGTTGCCCCCTGCCCTGCTGCGCCCCCTGCTGTGCACCGTCGTTCTCTCCACGCCGCTGCTGGCAAGCGCCCAGGAACAGGCACCGGGCGTGCAGGCCGGCATCACCTTCGGCGCGACCACCGGTGCGTACGCGCACTACGATGACAAGCCGCTGGTGGTGCCGGCGCTGGCATGGCAGGGCAAGCGCTTCTATGCCAGCCCCGGCTCGCTGGGCATGTACCTGTACAAGGAACAGGGCCTGCGCGTTTCCGCGGTGGTCACGCCCTACACGCTGCGCTTCAAGACCGATGACGTGAACGATGCGCAGCTGCGCCGCCTGGACAGCCGGCAGATGTCGGCCATGGCCGGCGTCAGCGCCGAGTACAGCGCCGACTGGGGTGCCCTGTCGGCCAGCGTCAAGCGCGAGGTCAGCGGCCATGGTGGTGGCCTCGAGTCCAGCCTGTATTACAGCTATCCCATCCAGGCCGGGCGCTTCACCTGGGTGCCGCGCGTGGGTGTGGTGCACAGCAGTGCACGCCTGCTCGACTACTACTACGGCATCAGCGACGAGGAAGCCCTGCGCTCGGGCCTGGCCGCCTATTCGCCGGGCAGCGCTACTTCGCCGGGCCTGCAGATCGCGGTCAGCACACCGCTGGGCACGAAGTGGCGCGCCACCGGCGTGGTCGCCAGCCAGTGGTTCGGCGATGCGGTGAAAGACAGCCCGATGGCCCGCCGCGGCGCGCAGAACTCCGCCTTCATTTCCCTGATGCGCGCGTTCTGATCGCGCGCCCTGCAACGGACAAGGACACCCCCATGGCCTCCGTCTCCTTCCCCACCGATGCGCAGGCCATCCTGCGCGCGCCCGACCTGGACAGTGCAGAGCAGGCCTACCTCGGCCTGATGCCGGACCAGGCCCACATCGACGCGCTGGTGCGCCGCGCACTGGGCCTGTCGCGTGTTGCCGATGCGGCCCGCGGCTATGCCCTGTCGATGACCCTGGTTGGCCTGCGGCTGCAGGAACTGGAGATGGACGAGCCCTGCGCCACGGCGCACCGCCAGTCGACGCTGCGCAACCTCCGCCAGGTCTACGCCGCGGCCTGAGCGGCGCTGCAGGCGCGCGGACCGGCCCGCCAGTGCACGGATTCATCCCCGCAGCGAGCCCTTGGCACGCACATTTCCCCGCTTCGTCGCATGCCGGTATCGATCCGCCAGCGCCGGTGACACGCTGGACTCCCCTCTCCGGAGCACCGCGCCATGCCGATGCTTGCCCTGCTGCTGTTGCACGCGGTCCTGTCCAGCGTCGGCAGCGGCGGCCCGGATGCGGGCCAGGTACTTCCTGCCGGGCTGACCCCGGCCAGCTCCGACGATCTCTGCCTGCAGCTGCGCCTGCGCCAGGACAGCATGCTGCGCTGGGAGCGCGGCGCAGGCGGGAAGACGCATGCCCTGGGCGTGCTGCACCAGGTCGAGGGCCACTGGCAGCTGCGTCACCGCTTCAACATCGGCGCATCGGCCGCGCACTGATCGCCAGCCGCGATTCATCCTTGCCGGCACGCCCGGTGACAGCATGGTGCCCTGTCGAAAGGATGCGCCATGAAGGCCCGGATCGTTGCCCATGTACTGTTGCTGCTTGCCGTGGTGCTGCTTGCCGCCTGCTGCCCGTTCGGCAGCGAGATCCGCACCCGCCCGGCCTACGTGAACCCACAGCTGACGCCTGCCGCGTCGCGCTCGCTGGTCGCCGACTGCGATCGCCAGGGCGCGCAGCTTCGCCGCCAGCTGGAGGCGGCGTATGTGGAAAACGCCCGGCAGGAATGCGCGCTGCCGCAGCCGTTCGCGGACTACCGCTTCGTCAATGCCATGGGCGAGGCCGTTTCGCCGGAGCGTGCCATCGAGGCCCGCGCCGACCCCGCACAGCGGGTCTGCACTGCGGCGCAGGGCAAGGACAGCGTGCTGGCCGCGCTGTGCCCTGAGTGCCGCAGCAGGGCCGAGGCGCGCGTGCAGCAGTGCCGCACGGACAAGGGCCTGGTGCGCAGCGAGCGACCGGTGCGGATGTGCAGCATGATCCAGTTCTGAGGGCGGAAGCCGGGCACGACGTAGCCCTTCGTTCATTCTTGTGAATGCCGGCTCCGGGCACGCGGTTGTTGTGGTCAACCTGCCGCGCTATAGTCCGCGCCGTAGGACGAAGCGACTGACCCGGTGAAATCGAGCGCTTCCCAGCGGCTTCGGCCGTAGGTATCCACGATGCCTCGCAAGTGGTCTCCGGGGTCTGAACACGGAAAAGGGCGCTTCGGCGCCCTTTTCTTTTGTCTGTCATCCCCTGCGCCGCTTGCTGGGCTTCTGCGGCTGGCCCAGGTAGGCCTCGGCGCACACGATCACAAAGGGACGCCAGCTACCCGTGGTGATCGGCGCATCGCGCGTCTGGTGATACGCGCTTTCCACGATCACATCGACGTCCTGCCATGTGCGCTTTTCCCTGGCACTGCGCTTGATGGTCAGGAACAGGTGATAGGGCCCATCGGGGTCCTCGATCGTCAAGCTGTGGACCCACGTCGTTTCATGCGCAGCGAGAATCACCTTCTTCGTGGGCAACGAGCGGATCAGATCAGGAAGCATCCTGGAAAGCCGGTATCGCGTCGGACAGAAGACCCGCATCTTTCTGCCGTCCGCAATCACTGCATCAGGTGACTGCTGAGGGGCCTTTGCGTACGACACGCTGAAGCAGTGATTGCTGAAAGTGACCGCAACTCTCAGAACGAAGTACTCCGTTCTCAATCCCGCTCCTTGTGCCGAAGCAACTCTGCTCGATGGCATCACTATCCCACCGCTGCCAGCAGTTCCAGGCTGATGCGCTGCACTTCACCGCCTCCGCACCAGACGCAGCGGCGGCACACCGCTCAATCCATGGCGCGGACGCGCCGGCAGCATCGTCCAGCATAGGCATCCGCGACACACTGCCGATGCAATAGACGTACGCCGGAAGCCGGGCAACAAAAAAGCCGACCCACCGGGCCGGCTTTCCTGTTTCCACCGCTGCACCGGCAATGCCGGGAGCCAGGTGGTGGGCGGTACAGGGTTCGAACCTGTGACCCCTACCATGTCAAGGTAG
>NZ_JACVTV010000076.1:0-20947 GCF_016624625.1 Stenotrophomonas sp. S41
CGTTTGAGCCTGAAGTCGTCCTTGCCTAGGCAAGGACAACACGGTATCTACTTCGAGGGCGAGTTGGTCTCGGGGTCTTGGAGGGAGGCTTCCAGCAGGCTGATGTAGGTTTCCACGCGGACGCGCTGGCTTATCAGAAGCCATGCCATGACATACAGGAGCACCATGAAGAGGATGAGGATTCCGCCTGCCAGGCCCACATCGAAGACGCCTGCCCACCCGTTTTTCTGCCAGCTTCTGTACTGCACGTAGAAGGCAATCAAAAGTGGGAACGGACCCAGTCGCTGCACACCGCCATACAGCAGGCCCATGCGGTCGACCATGCTTGTTCTTAGGCTGCTTACGAAGCGCAGGCGCTGCTCACGTTGGCTCCGTGGGAACTGACGAATATCGGCAAGCACGGATTCCCATTGCAGATATTCGCTGTCCATCTCCTTGGCGTGGGACAGCCTGGGTTGCAAGTACTGCTGGTATTGCCTTTTTGCTGACAGAGCGCCATGGACGGCGAACCCGCCCACCTCAATCACCAGGCAGATGAGCGTGGCTGGCAGGAGGACACTGACCGGCACCCACCGATCGAGTAGCAGCCCGGCGACCAGTCCGACCGCGCCCGCAATAGCGCCAACTCTCAGAGACCAGCGTTCGACCGGTCCTGCCTTTGGGTAGATGCTGTGGTCCACCAGTCCTTGAACCCGCTCGTAGAGCCATTGGAAGGTGAGGTGTTCTTCCGTCGCCACTTCTAGCTGGTCGGCGTCATTGCTCATCTGCACATCCATTGCGTTTTCCGTCCTGAAAGGCGCTTGTTGCCACCGCATCTTAGCCTTTGCGTGCCGGTGTCCGGCACGGGCCGGACTGTCCAGCAGCAGCGCGAAGCGCTGCTGGCGTTCAATCAGTTGCCGGGAGAAAGTCGAGCAAGCTCGACTCTACGAATCGCTTGCGTAGCGCCAGGCGACAGTGCTCTGCAGGTGCCGCAGCAGATGGTCGAGGAACACGCGCACCCGGGGCGCGAGCTGCTTGCCCGGTCCATGCACGGCACTCAGGGGTGAGGTGGCCAGTGCGTGGTCGGGCAGCACCTCCACGAGCCGCCCGGCCTTCAGATCCTCCGCCACATCCCAGATCGACTTTCGCGCAATACCGGCGCCCTGCACAGCCATCAACTGCGCCACTTCGCCGTCATCGCACAGCGTCGTGGCGTTGACCGGTACCGCAATGGTTCGGCCGCCCTCCAGGAAGCGCCAATGGCTGACAGGCGGGCTGCCGCTGGCGATGCAGTCGTGCCCCTGCAGATCGGCAATGCGGCGCGGTACGCCCCGCCGCTGCAGATAATCGGGGGATGCACAGAGCACCCGTCGGTTGGGTGCCAGCTGCCGTGCCACCAGACGCGAATCGTCCAGCGTGCCGTAGCGCAGGGCCAGCTCGATGCCCTCGCCCACCAAGTCCACCACTTCATCGCGTAGTGAGAGGTGCACCCGTACGGCTGGGTGGGCCTTCTGAAAGCCGCGCACCGCCGGCACCACGTGGCGACGGCCAAACCCGTTGGGCGCGGTCAGCCGCAGCACGCCGGCCACTACATCCTGGCGTTGCTCCAGCGCCGCTTCTGCGGCCTCCACGGCATCCAGCACGTTCTGGCAGTGCACCCGGAACAGTTGCCCCTCGTCAGTCAGTGAGGCGCGCCGCGTGCTGCGGTTGAGCAGACGCACTTTCAGCCGGCGCTCCAGCGAGGTCAGTCGCTTGCTGACCACCGCAAGGGATACTCCTAGGTCGCGCGCAGCGGCTGAAAGGCTGCCGCCGTGGACGATACGCTCAAAGGTACGCAGCTCTTGGAGGTCCTCGATCACGGCACTTCTTTCCGTTAGGGCAACAGTTCCTTTCCCATATTGCCATTACGGAAAGTGTGCTGCATCCACACAATGGGTTGATCGTGAATGCGCACGCGCTCGCGACAGCTCGCGCGTGATGCTTCACAACAGCCACCCTGCAGGTAGCCAGACCATGAAAGACGATCCCGACAAGACCCTGCCGGCGCTCACGCGCCGTCGCTTTTTCCAGGGCCTTACCCTTATTCCCGTTGCCGCGGCGCTGCCGGGCTGCGCCCCGGGCGATGCCCCCGGCCAGGCCGCGCCCCGCGCCGATGCGGTTACCCCATATGCCCCGCAGTTCTTCACAGCGGCTGAGTGGGCCTTCGTGGTGGCCGCCTGCGATCGGCTGATTCCCTCCGATGAGGTGGGGCCTGGCGCGGTGGAGTCTGGCGTGCCCGAGTTCTTGGACCGCCACATGCAAACGCCCTACGCCGCTGGAGACATCTGGTACATGCAGGGCCCCTTCCTGGAGGCACCCAGCGAATTTGGCTATCAAGGCAAGCTGGCGCTGCGCGACATCCTGCGTGTGGGCATCGGCGCGTTTGATGCGCAGTGCCGAGCGCAATACCAGGGCAAGACCTTTGCCCAGCTGAGCCATGCCGAGCAGGAGGCCCTGCTGAAGGCGGCGGAGAGCGGCAAGCTCGAGCTGGAAGGCATTTCCAGCAAGTTGTTCTTCTCCAACCTGCTGGGTGAAGTGAAGAACGGCTACTTCGCCGATCCCAAGTACGGCGCGAACAAGGACATGGGGGCCTGGAAGATGATCGGCTACCCCGGCATGCGCGCTGATTACCTGGATTGGATTGGTGTACGGGACAAGGCCTACCCCTTGCCGCCCGTGGATCTGGCTGGACGGAGAGGCTGAAGCACATGGCACTTGTGAAACCGAAGGTCGACGCGGTCATTGTCGGCATGGGCTGGACGGGCGCGATCCTGGCCAAGGAACTGACCGATGCCGGTCTGCACGTGGTGGCGCTGGAACGTGGCGGCGACCGCGATACCCAGCCTGATTTTGCCTACCCCAATGTGGTGGATGAACTGGAGGGCTCGGTACACCGCCGCTACCTGCAGAGCCTCTCGCAGGAAACGGTGACGATCCGCCACAAGACCTCCGATACGGCCGTGCCGTACCGGCAGATGGGCTCGTTCAAGCCGGGCACGGGTGTCGGCGGAGCGGGCAGCCACTGGTCGGGCGCGCATTTCCGCCCGCTGCCGGAGGACATGAAGCTGCGCAGCAACGTGGAAGAGCGGTATGGCAAGGCCTTCATTCCTGCCGACATGACCATCCAGGATTTCCCGGTGACCTACCCCGAGCTGGAGCCGCACCTGCACATGTTCGAGCTGGTCTGCGGCACCTCCGGCAAGGCCGGTGTCATCAACGGCGTGGTACAGCACGGCGGCAACCCGTTCGAGGGCTCGCGTTCGGCCGAATACCCGCTGGGCCCCAACCCGAACTACCTGGGCGGCGAGCTGTTCTACAAGGCGGCCAAGGAGATGGGCTGGCACCCCTACCCCATCCCGGCCTCCAATGCGTCCGGGCCCTACGTGAACCCCTATGGCTGCCAGCTGGGGCCGTGCAACGCCTGCGGCTTTTGCAGTGACTACGGCTGCCTGAATTATTCCAAGGCCAGCCCCAACGCCTGCATCCTGCCGGTGCTGCGCCATCGCCCGAAGTTCGAGCTGCGCACCCATTCGCAGGTGCTGAAGGTGAACCTGGATGGCAGCCGCAGCAAGGCCACGGGCGTGACCTATCTGGATGCGCAGGGCCGCGAGGTGGAGCAGCCGGCTGACCTGGTGCTGCTGTGTGCGTTCCAGCTCTACAACGTGCACCTGATGCTGCTGTCGGGCATCGGCCAGCCGTATGACCCGGAAAGCAACACCGGCACCGTGGGCCGCAACTACTCCTACCAGAACCTCAACCGGGTGGTGCTGTTCTTCGACGAGACGGTGCAGGCAAACGGCTTCATCGGCATCGGCGGTGCCGGCACCACAATGGACGACCTCAACGGCAACCAGCTGGACAACGCCAAGGCCGGCTTCGTCGGTGGCGGCCTGGTGTGGGCGCGGCAGCCCGGTGCGGGCCCGGTGCGTGGCATCAACGTGCCCAGCGGTACGCCCGCCTGGGGCGCGAAGTGGAAGAAGGCGGCGGCGGACAACTTCCGCCACAACTTCTATTACGAGGTGCAGGGCGCGTGCATGTCCTACCGGCAGCACTACTTGAGCCTTGACCCAACCTACAAGGATGCCTTTGGCCGGCCGCTGCTGCGCATGACCTTCGATTGGCACCCCAACGAGATCAAGGCCTCGCAGTTCTTCGTGGACAAGGCCATGCAGATGAGCAAGGTGCTGGACCCGCTTTCGATGAGCGGCGATGCCAAGAAGGACGGCGAGCGCTACAACATCACCAAGTACCAGAGCACGCACACCTGTGGCGGCGCGATCATGGGCGCGGACCCGAAGACCTCCGCGCTCAACCGCTACCTGCAGAGCTGGGATGTCTCCAATGTGTTCGTGATTGGCGCCAACGCCTTCCCGCAGAACAACGGCTACAACCCCACCGGCCTGGTGGGCGGGCTGGCGTACTGGGCGGCCACCGCCATCCGCGAAAAGTACCTGCCCGACCCGGGCCCGTTGGTGCAGGCCTGAGGACGCGACGATGAAGAAGCTGTTCCTCTGGATGGTGGCGGTTGGCCTGGTCGTGTTGCTGGCGGCCCTCGCCTACGCGTTTGTGCCGACCAAAACCCGTGTACTGACCGATGGCCCTGCGCCCGATGCGGCCCTGATTGAACGCGGCCGCTACCTGGCGGCGGCGGGCGACTGCACCGCCTGCCACACCCGGCCGGGCGGAAAGCCGTTTGCCGGCGGGCTGCCGGTGGCCTCGCCGCTGGGCAACATCTACAGCACCAACATCACCCCGGACAAGGACACCGGCATTGGTGGCTATTCGCTGGATGATTTTGACCGCGCGGTGCGGCATGGCATCGCACCCGATGGCCGCACCTTGTACCCGGCCATGCCCTACCCCTCGTATGCGCGCATCACCGATGAGGACGTGCGGGCGCTGCACGCGTACTTCCTGCATGGCGACATCGCGCCGGTGAAGGAGGCCAACAAGCCGGTTGAGATTACCTGGCCGCTGTCGATGCGCTGGCCGCTGGCCATCTGGCGCAAGACCTTCGCGCCGGAGGCGGATGCGGTGGCCTTCGATGCCAGCCGCTACGGCGATGCGCAGCTGGCACGGGGCGCGTACCTGGTGCAGGGCCTGGGCCATTGCGGCAGCTGCCATACGCCGCGTGGGTTTGCGCTGCAGGAAGAGGCGCTGGATGAATCCGATACCGCTTACCTGAGTGGTGGCCAGATTATCGACGGCTGGAATGCGGTGAACCTGCGTGGCAACCCTGCCGACGGCCTGGGCCGCTGGAGCGAGCAGGACATCGTGGACACGCTGCAGACTGGCCGCAACGCGCACAGCACCGTGGTGGGCACGCCGATGTCCGACGTAGTGGTGCACAGCACCCAGAAGCTGACCGAGGATGATCTGCGGGCGATGGCGGTGTACCTGAAGCAGCTGCCTGGCACCGGCCACGATCCTTCGTCGTTTGCCGCCAGCGATGTCACCGCGCGCAAGTTGCAGGCCGGCATCAACGACAGCCGCGGCGCCGAGCTGTTCGTGGACAACTGCGCGGCATGTCACCGTACCGATGCCCACGGTTACAAGGACGTGTTCCCGGCCATTGCAGGCAACCCAACCGTATTGGCTGACGACCCGACCTCGGTGGTGCGCCTGCTGCTGCACGGCAGTGCATTGCCTTCTACCGACAAACGTCCCTCCAATCTGGGCATGCCGGGCTTTGCGGATCGTCTGAGTGATGAAGAAATCGCCCAACTGGCGACCTTCATTCGCCAAGAGTTCGGAAATAAGGCGTCTGGAGTCGAGGAACGTCAAGCCAGATCGATTCGGGCGCAACTTGAGAAAGAGCAGAAACATGCTTCAGTTGCGCACGGGCCCACAGGAACGTCCTCTGAAAAGGCACCTGCAAAGTAGGAAGCGACGTAGTGGGTAGGTCTTCGCCAGGCGCTGACGAGCAACAATCACTGGGGCGTGCCATCAGGCGGGCAAGGATCAGACGCAAGCTCACCCAGATTGAGCTTGCGGTGCTGCTAGGCATGCACCGCACACAATTGGGTCATATTGAACAGGGGCGCAAAGACGTGCGTCTGTCGAGCTTGTTGCGAATTGCGCACGCGCTTGAGATCCCGGCCTCGATGCTGGTTCGAAGCGCGGAGCTCTAGTGATACTCCGTAGGGGATGGCGTGCATGGGGTTTGGTGCTCGGTCTGGGTCGTTTCCTGATAGCGGTACCGGGGCAGCCAGTGCTGCCCCGGTACCGCTATCAGTTGTGCATCAGTGCTCTGCGAGAGAGTCGGTGATGGCGCTAAGCAGCTCATCCGTGCTCAGCACCTGATGGGCGTAGGTGGGCCCGTCAATGTCCAGTGCAGCGTGCAATGCCTCAGGAGAGCGCGCGGAAGTGGCATCGCGGACCAGCGTAACGTGGAAGCCCAGTTCCATGCCGACTCGAGCGGTGGCCTCCAGGCAGGTGTTGGCCAGCAGGCCTACGCAGATGATTTTTTCTTTGCCGTAGCGCTTGAGCTGATGCTCCAGGTCCGTATTGGGGAATCCACTTGAGGCCCAATGCTCGGTTGCTACGACGTCTCCCGGCTGTACCTGGAAGTCGTCATGGAAGGTGCCGCCCCAGGTTCCCTTTGCAAAGGCTTGCCGCTCCCCCGCGCCCAGCTGATACGGCGACGGGTACTTCCAGTTCACATAGTCACCGGGCTCCCAGCGGTGGTGGGGCACGTGGTAGACCTTGATTCCGGCGGCGCGAGCGGCCTGAACGATCGCTCGCAGATTGGTGTGCATGTTGTTCTGAGCAGCGATGTCTTTGACCCAGGGAAACAGCTTTCCTCCGTCGGCGAGGAAGTCGTTGTAGAGGTCGATGCAAAGAAGTGCGGTGATTTCGGGTTCGTAGCGTGGATGCATGGGCGGTCTCTTTCGGATAATAGATTTCAATAGTCATCTATACGGGTGAAAAAATAGGCGCGGCGCGCCTATAGATTGTTACGGTAATCTATATGGCGTACAATGACAACTCGTTCGATGGGGTGGGCCTTCGTCATGATGCAGCAGCCGAGGAGCCTGAGGCGTGGAGGCTAGTGACTGGCACACGCCGCCCTGCCGACGCGGCGAGACCACAACTGCACGTGAAAAGCCGGTTGACCGAGGCGAAGCCCGCCAGTTCCAAGTTGGAGGGTGGCATGGTGACCTTGGAGTGCCTGACTAAGAACCAAGACGACAACGTATGTCAGCGCATGGTCATGACTCTCTTGGTCATGCGCAAACCGGAGCAGCAGTAATGCCCAGAGCATCCAAAGAGCAAGCTGAGCGTAACCGTGAGCGCGTGGTGGAGACTGCTGCGCGCCTCTTTCGTGAACGCGGGGTGGAGAATGTGTCCATCGGTGAGGTGATGGCCGAGGCTGGACTCACCCATGGCGGGTTCTACAAGCAGTTTGAGTCGAAAGAGGCACTCATCAACGAAGCGTTCGCGTTGGCATTCAGCCAGTCGTCGCGCACATGGGACGAAGTGACTAGACGGGTCGCTCGTGCAGAAGCACCAGCAACTGGCCTCAACGCCCTGGTGAAGCACTATCTGAAGGAGCGGCCACTTGAGCAGGCCTGTCCGATGCTCGCGTTTTCCTCTACAGCCTCAACGTCTGAGGTGTCCGCTGGGCTGGCCAGCTCATATCGCCGTGGGACAGAGGCGCTGTACGCGCAGTTCAAGCGGGAGATGCAGCAGACCCTTGGAGCGAGTGTTGAGCCAGATGAGCTAGAGACGCAGACAAATGTGATGTTCTCAGCCATGGTCGGAGCTGCGATGCTGGGGCGCGCAATGGGCGATACGCCGCTGAGCCGAGCATTGGCAGGGGCGATTACTGCCAGTGCCAGTGCCAGTGCCAGTGACGCTGGCGACTGAAACGTGGTGCGCATGGCTGACGGTGTTTTCCCTGCCCTGCTTGCCCTGGCTGCGCACAAACATTCTGAGGCGCTATGGCAAAGTCTCTATTCCGCGCCAAGTGGTACCGCTAAGCTTCGCAGATGATGATTCTGGTACGACATGCGGAGAGTGCGGCCAATGCGGGGCTGCTCACCAATAGCTGGATGGCATTGCTCTGACAGACCTGGGGGTTCGGCAAGCTGAGGACCTTGCAGAGAACTGGACCGGCCGGCCCGCGGCGATTGTGAGCTCCCCTTATGTGCGTGCCAGGCAAACGGCGGAGCCACTCGCCCGCCGGTTTGGTATGCCGATAGGCACGGCTTCCGTGCAGGAGTTCACCTACCTATCGCCGCCGAAGTGCGTGGGTACGACGGCTGCCTCCAGGCGCTCGTGGGTACTGGCGTATTGGGATCTCAGTGACCCTGACCACCGCGACGGTCCTGGCGCAGAAACCTTCCGGGAGTTTGTTGATCGGGCCAGGCGCTTGCTGGCAGATACCACGTGGCGCGACCGTGGAGAGGTCGTTATCTTCTGCCATGGCCAGTTCATGCAGATGGTGCGTTGGCTCCAAGAGCACCCAGCGCGACCGGTGGATTCCGAGGCAATGCGCCACTTCAGAACTGTGGATCTGAAGCAGCCAATTGAGCATTGCCAGCAGTATCGGATCTAAGCGGGCTGAGGTCTGGTTTGGAGTCGAGCAAGCTCGACTCTACTTTGCGGGTTCCTGGAGGGAGGCTTCCAGCAACGATACGTAGGTATCAAGCCGGGTTCGCTGGGCGATCAGAATCCATCCGACCAGGTACAGCAGCACCAGGGCGAAGATCAGGATGGCGCCCGCCCAGCCGATGTCGAAGACTCCCGGCCAATGCCCCAGCGCCAGCTGCGGAACTGCAGGTACAGCGCGATCAGGAGCGGAAATGGACCGAGGCGCTGCAGCCCTCCGTACATGATGCCCATGCGCTCGGTCATGCGGGTGCGCAGCGCGCTGACGTAGCGGAGCCGCTGCTCTCTATCTTCGCGCGGGAACGTGCAGAGTTCGGCAATGACGGACTGCCAATGCAGGAAATCGTTGTCCATTTCCCTGGCATGGGACAACCGGGGCTGGGAGTACTGACGGTACTCCCGTCGCAGGCTCAGGAATCCGCCAACCAGAAAGCCTCCGATTTCCACAATCAGGCAGGTAAGCGTCACTGGCAGAAGCACGATCGCAGGTATCCAGCGAACGAGCAGCAGGCCGCTGACCAGTCCGAGCAGCGCCGCCCCCACGCCTACACGGTATGACCATTTCTCAACCACGCCGGCCTTGGGGTAGATGGTCGTGCCCTTCAAACCCTGCACACGCGCGTACAGCCAGTGAAAGGTCAGCCCTTCGTCCGTCGGCTGGACCATGGTGGGGGTGTCGTCCAGATACTGCGTGTCCATTGCATTGCCCATGGTGGGTGGCGCTCCTTGCGGGTGGGGGAATATTAGTGGTGTGGAGTCTGCGGGGTCGAGAAAGCCCGATTCTACTGGCCTGGTCTCCGGCGTAGGGAAAGTCCGATTTCCGGCACCTCGCGCCAGCGCTAGACTTCGAACGCCTTCAACCGGAGCCGCCCGCCATGGATCAGGACCCGTACCGAGCAACCCCGCCCTTCCCAGGCCAACCGGCAGACAGCTGGGTCATTGAGATTCCAGGTTCGATCACTCGCCCCATCAAGTACATGTGGCTGATGCTTGCCGTGCTGAGCGTCATCTCGTTTGCTGCAGCCCTGCTGATGCTGTTCGCCATCCAGGGCCATGGGACCTTCATTGCAGCAGGCCTGGGGCTGACCACCTGCATGTATGTTCCCTTGGCGGTTGGCATCTACAAGCGCCTTCCACTGGTGGCCGTGGGCACGCTGATCATCAGTGTGATTGGATTGCTGGGAGCGTTCGTGAGGGCGGCGATGGGCGACGTGTCGGTGCCCGCGCTGGTCGTGTCCGCCGTGATGACGCTTATAAGTGTTCGCGGCACGATCGCCATCTATGCATTCCATCGCCTTGTAGCCGAGGCGCGTCGGCGGCCTCCGGGGCAGGAATCGGGTAATCACACGGCACCAGCGGGCAAGCCGGAGGCGTAGAGTCGATGGGCGGCGAAGCGGCAGGCTCGGGTGCTGTTCGGTGCTGCGCGCCGTAGCGGGCAGATGGCTCAGTCGAGCAAGCTCAAATCTACCGGACGGCGCTGTTGAATACGCGCGCGCACTGCCTCGATCAGCTCGGCCAGGCTTTCGTAACGCGGCACGCCATAGCGGTCGCCGGTGATGTCCAGGTTGCCTTTGCGCCAGAACCCTTCCGGTGCGGCAACCAGCAGCTTCCCGGAACGCGCATACAACCCGAACTCCAGCAAAGTGATGGGGCTCTGCGTGCCGGGGGCGAAGTACATCAGCACGATGTCCGCCTTCTCCAGCGCGGCAAGCTCCCACTGGACCTGCTGGCGGAAGTTCGCGTCGTCGGCGCTGGGCTTCCACGCGGGATTCCAGTCATCCCGACGTGGGTTGAGCATCAGCACGCCGTCATCTGCCAGCGCCTGCTGTACCTGCGCCTGCCAATCGCCAGCCTTGCCCATCTCGATGCTGCCGGCCAGGAACACGGTCACCCGACCGTCCGATGGCGGAAGCGGTGCGGGTGAGGTCACGGTCTGCGAGGGGGCCGCCCAGCAGATCATGGGAACTATCAGGGACAGCGGAAGGGCTAGGCGATGTTTCATGGGCGCGCAGTGCAGACGAGTAGGCGGCATTGTTGCATCTATTGATGAAAGCGGAACCGGACGCCAGTCGAGCAAGCTCGACTCTACGCGGCCGATGCGTCTCGTCAGAAATAGAACCCGACGTTTACGTTCAAGCGGGAGTGCCACTGGGAGGGCCCACCATCGTTGATGCCGATGCCATCGCCACCGGCAAACCACATGTTGCGACCGGCGATCCAGTCGACGTAGGTGGTCATGATGCCCTTCTGCAGGCTGCAGCCGGTGACGTTCTGCCAGGAGTCGCGCACGCCTGCGCTGTGCCCCATCGGGCGCGTCATGCTGATGTTGTTGTAACAGGTCAGATTGTCCAGCCTGCCCTTGCGTGCAAACGAGTACGCGACATTGGCGCTTGGCACATCGGCCTGTGCGGCAATCTCGAAAGGCGCCTGGAAAGCCGACATCCCAATACGATCGCCGGGGATGTCATACCGGTAGCGCGCCCATTGCAGCTGCGTCGTCCAGCCATCGCGCTTCCACTGTGCGTGGACGGCAGCGCCCTGGTGGCCATGATGGCGGCGCGTCTGCGTGTTCTGGACCTTGCCTGCAAAGGCTGATGCGCCCAGCAGCAGCTCGCCGCCTGCCCAGCTGTGCGTCTGCTCTACCCGTGCATGAAGCCGCTGCCGCTCGCGATACGGCAGCGTGTCGGTCTGCGCCACATCGAACGAATAGCGGTCGTAGCGGGCACCGGAGCCGTATTCGTCCCCGGAGAACCAACCAACATGCCAAGTGGTGTCGCCATGGGTGTGGACTACTACGACCCCGGGGTCGTAGTCATCCTCGATACCCAGATAGTAGCCGGAGCCGAACCAGAAACTCTGCGATGCCGTTGGCAACAGCCCGAACGGCACCTGCTGGATGCCGGCTTTCAGCTGGGTCTGCTCGGAAAACTGCCAGCCGGCGTAGGCATGGTGCACGGCATGGAAGCCGTCATACCAGCGGTACTGGGCGGAAAGTGAGAATGGACCGACTCCCGTGTCGATGTCCGCCTGCAACAGCTCCAGCTGCAGGCGGCTGGTCGGCGCGTAATCGAGCCAGCCATAATTGAACCGTACGGCACCACCGGGTTCGAAATAAGGTGCTGCATCCGGGCCACGCTCTGATGCGCGGGCGTGGAATGCGGTAGTGGCCAGCATGCTGGCGGCAATCAAGGAAATGGCTCTCACGATGGCGCCACCTGCCTTCCTGTTATGCGGGGAAAGCGCCTTATTGTGCTGCGTTCGCGATGAAGGGCGTGTCTGCCGCCAGGATTCTGCTAGGCGCCCGACCGCCCACGCTGCTCACGGCAGCGGTCGGAGCAATAACGCACGTTCTCCCAATCCCGCGCCCATTTGCGGCGCCAGGCGAACGGTCGGCCACAGGTCGCACAGATCTTCTGCGGCAGGTCTGCTCGCTTCTTCATCTTTGCCATAGTCCCTCACCTACGCGGTGAACGCGGAATCGGATGCATCCAGAGCGGCCCCCGCTGCGTAGATGTTCAGGTAGTCGACACCCCTTCCGCCATGAGCCCGATGTCCCTGCCCTCGCCCGCGCCGCTGATGCCGCCTGTAACCTGCCTGCGCCTGGTGCTGGGTGACCAGCTCAATCCTGCCCATTGGTGGTTTGCCGAACGGTCGGACGATGTGGTGTATGTGTTGATGGAGATCCGCCAGGAAACGGATTATGTGCTGCATCACGCACAGAAGATCCTGGCCATCTTCGCTGCGATGCGCCGTTTCGCCGCGCAGTTGCGAGAGGCTGGGCACCGGGTCTGCTACCTGGCTATCGATGACCCTGCAAACCGGCAATCGTTGCCCGCCAATCTGAGCCTGATACTGCAGCAGCACGGGGCCAGCCAGCTGGAATACCAGGCGCCGGACGAATGGCGATTGGATCAGCAGCTGCGCCAGTACGCGGCGCGGCAGGCCATTACGGTGCGTTGCGTGGACAGCGAGCACTTCCTGACCACTCGCGATGAAGTGGCGCAGTTCTTCGGCAACCGAGGCAGCGAGCGCTGGACGATGGAGGTGTTCTACCGCTACATGCGGCAGCGCCATGGCGTGCTGCTCGAACCTGATGGCGCACCGTTGGGGGGCCGCTGGAACTTCGATGCGGACAACCGCAAGCCGTGGCCGGGCGACCCGCCCGAGCCGCCGGACCTGCGGCCCAGCCACGATCACAGCGCGCTGTGGCAGACGATCCGCGATGCCGACGTCGCCAGATTTGGCAGTCCCGATGCGCATGCGCTGCGTTGGCCGCTGGATCGGACCGAGGCTCTGCAGCAGTTCGACGCCTTCCTTGAACATGGCCTGCCGCATTTTGGCGACTACCAGGATGCGATCAGCGCGCAGGCGTCACGCCTGTTCCACTCGCTGCTGTCGTTTTCCTTGAACGTGAAGATGCTCTCGCCCCGGGAGGTGCTTGCCAGGGTGGAGCTGGCAGGGCGCGAAGGTCGTGCGCCGCTTGCCTCGGTGGAGGGTTTCATCCGCCAGATTCTGGGATGGCGCGAGTATGTCCGCGGCGTGTACTGGGCACAGATGCCGGGCTACGAGCACAACAACGCGTTCGGCCATACCCGCCCGTTGCCGGAGTGGTTCTGGACCGGCAACACGCGCATGGCGTGCGTGCGCGCTGCGATCGGCCGCTCGCTGGCCAATGCCCACGCCCACCATATCGAACGCCTGATGGTGATCGGTAACTTTTCCCTGCTCGCCGGGCTAGATCCGCACGCCCTGCACCAGTGGTACCTGGGCATCTACATCGACGCGTTCGAGTGGGTAGAGCTGCCCAACACGGTGGGCATGAGCCAGTTCGCCGACGGAGGCCTGTTGGCGACCAAGCCCTATATCTCCACTGCCGCCTACCTTCACCGCATGGGCGACCATTGCGGCCGATGCCCGTATCGCCAGAATCAGCCCACCGGGCCAAGGGCCTGCCCGTTCAATGCGCTTTATTGGGATTTCCTCGCACGGAATGGGCAGCAACTCAGCGGCAACCCCCGCCTGGAGATGCCCTACCGGCAGCTGGCACGTATGCCCGCCAGCAAGCGCGATGCGATTGCCCAGCAGGCCGAGACGCTGCTGCGCAATTTGGATGCGCTGTAGCCTGCAATGAAGCGTTCAGCGCTTCTGTGCACCTGCACTCAACCTTGTCGCAGCCGGCTGTAGGCTGAGGGCTCCTGCCGTCTGAGGTCGCACGCATGCCCTCCCCTGACCGACCTGCCGGATGTGCCCTGTGCCGGGATGCGGCGCCGCTGCCGTTTGAGTTCAGCTACGCGTTCCAGCCGATCGTGGATATCCGTGCGCGCAGGATCTTCGCGCACGAAGCGCTGGTACGCGGTCCGGCCGGCGAGTCTGCCCATTCGGTGCTTTCGCAGGTAGTTGCTGAGAACCAGTACTCGTTTGACCAGGCCTGCCGCGAGAAGGCGATACGGATTGCGGCCTCGCTGCAGATGCAGTCGCATCTTTCGATCAACTTCCTGCCCAATGCGATCTATCGGCCAGAGGTGTGCATCCGCTCCACGCTGGAGGCTGCTCGCCGGTATGGTTTCCCGATCGAGCGCATCATCTTCGAGACGGTGGAGGGCGAGAAGATCGACGATGGCAAATGGCTGGCTGAGATTCTCACGGAGTACAAGCGGATCGGTTTCAAGACGGCCATCGATGACTTCGGCGCGGGATTTGCGGGCCTGAACCTGCTGGCTGATTTCCAGCCCGACATCGTCAAACTGGATATGGCCCTCGTTCAAGGCGTGGACCGCAGTCGTCCCCGGCGCGCGATCATTGCCCGGGTGGTGGCGATGTGCAGCCAGCTGTCCATCGACGTGATTGCAGAGGGCATAGAAACGGCCGATGAAGCGCACTGCCTGTCCGATCTGGGCATCACGCTGATGCAGGGGTACTGGTTTGGGCGGCCGAAGTTCGAGACGGCTGCCAGCGATGTCGATATCGCGTGGGGAGGTTGAGCAGGAGCGCCCGTCCTTACTATGGCTCCGGCGGGGTAATGGTTACCCACGCATGGGCACCGGCCTGCCGCTGTTCGAGGTAACGCTGTGAAGCGCCCATCCCACGCACCATGCGCTCGATCAGGGCGATATCCGCGGTATCGTCGGTACCCGCGTACTGCTCAGGGTCCCGATTGATCTCCGCGCTGACGGCATGCAGTCTGTCGCCTTCTGACACGAAGTGAACCCGGGCGATGCAGACGCCGGTCCAGCTGCGGTGCATGTAGAGCGCATTTCCCTGGTAGTAGAGGAACCACTTGTCCTCCATCTCCAAGGGCAGGAGCCCGTGGCGCACGCACGCCGACTCCGCGGCATCGAGGTCAAAGTCGAGCTTCAGTGCAACATGGCGGGCGGGGAGCGGCTTGTTTTTCCAGTCAGCAGCGGTGGCGATGGTGGGCATCATGAACCTTCGGAGGGGTGGGGGGGGGGGGGCCCCCCCCCCCGGGGGGGGGGGGGCCGGCCCGGGGGCCCCCACTACCTGGGAAGGAGACAGATTTTACCCAGCCAGGGTGAAGACCGAGCCCGAGTCTACTCGGATGTTGGCGCCGTTGATGAAACTGGCGCGCTCGGAACACAGCAGGAGGACAGCGGCGGCAACCTCTTCCGGGCGCCCGCGGCGCTTGAGCACCATGCCGGGGCGCTCTTCGTCCAGGAAGGTACGGATGGCCTCCTCGAACGACATGCCCTTTTCCTTGGCGCGCTTGTGCATCATCGCGTCGGTCATCGGCGTATGGATGAAGGCCGGAGACACGCTATTGATCATGATGTTGTCCTTGCCGTACTGCTTGGACAGGCCCTTGGCCAAGCTGAGCACGCCCGCCTTCGAGGCGCAGTAAGGCAGCTCGTCGGTATACGGCTGCACGGCATCTTCCGAGGCGAACAGCACGATGCGACCCCAGCCCTTGGCGCGCATTGCGGGGATGGCCTGGCGGCACATGCGCACCGCCCCCATCAGGTTGATGTCCAGCGTACGCAGCCAGCCATTGTCGTCCACATCAAGGAAATCGCCGGTGGCGCCAGTGACGCCCGCGGCGTTGACGTAGATGTCAGGGTCGCCGAGTTCGTTGCGCACCGTGGCCCAGATGCGTTCCACATCCTTGGCTTCGGTGACATCACCGGCAACGGCGATCACTTCGCCCAGCGGCGACAGTTCCTGCAGGGCTTCGTCGAGGGTGCCATCGGGTACATCGGTGATGGCCACGCGTACCCCGGCCTGCAGCATTTCGCGTGCGGTCTGTTTGCCCATGCCCGAATCGGCGCCACTGACCAGGGCAATGCGCCCTGCTATTCCGAGATCCATGATGTGTCCTTCGTTGGGGGGGAAGTGGTGCTGCGCGATGGCCGTGTCTGCAGGAACCGCTCGGCGGTGCGCAGAGCCAGTGCCATCTGGGTCAAGGCCGGGTTTGCGGCCAAGGCGCTGGGGAAGGTTGAGTTGTCGCAAATGAAGAGATTGGGGATGTCGAAGCTGCGGCCGTCGGCATCCACCACGGCGGTGTCGGCCGAGTCGCCCATGCGGCAGGTACCCAGGGTGTGGGCCGAGCGCGCGGCGGCGAAGATGCCGGTGGCACCTGCTGCTTCCCATATTCGGGTCAGCTGGCTCTGGGCGTGTGCGTCCAGTGCCTTTTCGTTGGGGCCATAGCTGAAATCGACCCGCGCGCGGCGCATGCCGAAGGCATCACGTTCATCACTGAGGGTCAGCTGGTTCCCCTCCTGCGGCAGGCACTCGCCGTTGATGCCGATGCCGGCCAGGTGCCGGTAGGAAGACAGTGCATCCATCAGCGGCTGGCCCCACAGCCCTGCGCCGCGGGCCAGAGTGTTGGCCAGTGTGGCGGGCTGCACGCCCAGGCTCTGCACCAGGTAGCCGCCGGCGAACGAGGCATCATCCGGGCGCACGAAATCCTCGGTGATGAGCGAGGACGGGTAACCGCGGTTCATGCACATGTCCGCGTCAAAGAACCCCCACACTTGGGTTGCTACGTGGGCCATGAAGTTGCGACCGACCTGGCCACTGCTGTTGGCCAGCCCCAGGTTGAGCAGGAGGCGTGGGGTCTCTACGCCGCCGGCGCACAGGAAGGCGGCAGCGCATTTCACCCGGTGCAGGCGGTGTTCGCGTTGGTAGACGATTGCGCTGATACGGCCCAGGGTATCGCGCTCCAGGTCCACCACGCGACTTTGGTCGCGGATGACCGCGCCGTGCGCCTTCGCCCACGGCAGCCAGGAGGTATCCATGCTGGCCTTGGCGCCATTGCTGCATCCCTGATGACAGGCGCCACAGTGGTTGCAGGCCTGGCGCATACCCCAGTGCGCCTGCTGGCGGGCCTGGCTGACCAGCGCAGCGGGCGCGTCGGTAGCGATGATGCCCAGCACATCGCAGCCGCGCTGCATGGCCTGGGCCGAGGCGTTGCGCAGCACGGGCGGATAGCCGTACTGGCGCGCCGGGTCCCACGGATAGTGCGCGGGGCCCGAGACGCCGATGAACGTCTCGACGCGCTGCACATAGGCCATCAACTCTGCATCCGCGATGGGCCAGTCCGCTCCCTGCCCTGTCAGCGACCGCAGGCGCAGGTCGCGCGGATCGGGACGCGGGCAGAACGCGCCCCAGTGCAGGGTGGAACCGCCGACGCCCTGGCCGGAATTATTGGCGCCGAAGGCCGTCGGAGTCTGGCCACCACTGAGGCGCTCTTCCGTCCAGTAGATATCCGTCGCCAGTTCGTCGGCGAGGTGATCATCCGGCGTGAATGTGCGGCCGGCTTCCAGCACCAGCACCGATACGCCCGCCTCCGCCAGGCGGGCCGCCAGAGGGGCACCGCCGGCGCCGCTGCCGATGATGACGGCATCGAACGATTCATGCTTCCCGTCGTTGCGGTGGGTTCGATTCAGCATGGCAGCTGCCACCCGTCGATGACCCCAGCCTGTGTGTGCTCATAGCCGGGGCTGTACGCACCTTTGCCACCCACAGCGAAACCGTCGTAGCCGATGGAGGCCCACGTCGACGGAAGGCTCATCCAGGTTCTGGCAAACAGCGCCCTCGCATCTTCAAACCAAAGTGCCCACTGCGCAGGGTCAAGCGCAGCGCTTGCGGGCGCGGCGGCGCTCTGCCGTTGCACCTGTTCCAGCAGTGCCTGCTGTGCGGCGGGCGAAAGCGTGCTGAATCCATTGGCTGCGGCATCCAGCTGATCCAGCGCCTGCGCCCAGGCATCCGCATCCTGTGGCAGGTCGGCAAAACGCCAGCCGTCGCTCTCGTGATTCACCAGTGCGTGGCCGACGCGCAGTGCGAGATCATGGGCATCTGCGCCGGGTAACAGTCGTGCCGCCAAGGCAGCGAGCACACCCAGACGGCGTGCGGGCAGCGCAGACTCGGTAAGCGGCAGCGGCATGGCATGTCGGGCCAGCAGACGGGCCCGCATGCGCGGTGCAACCCGTTCGGCATCCAGCAACTCGATGAATGCCGGCGGCAGCGCGCGTGCAGCCAATGGCAGTGCCCACGCCGCAATGCGGTGGGCAAGCCACTCCGGCTGCTCGACGGGAATCAGATGCGCAGCGTCCGGCGCGATGTCAACGGTTGCGCGCATGTAATGCGGCGCGTTCAGTGCACGCTGGGCGGCTTCACCGAGGTCGCCATCCTCTGCGCCTGCCAGTATCAGCGCAGGCACGTGCAGGTGGGCCGCTTCCTCCTGCCTATGTTCGCGACTACCCTGGTTCAGCCAGGCACGCCAGGCGATGGGATCGGTGCGCAGCACGTCGAGAATGGCGGCTTCGCGGGTGGCACCCTGCAGGGGTCGATGCGTGTTTGCGTCGATGAATGCTTCAGCATTGGCGCGGGCGGGTCCACCTTCGGCGAACCAGCCCAGCATCTCCTCGCGGCGCGACTCTTGCATGGGTTCGGGGCATGGGGGCGATGCGGCCACCAGCACCACGCCGGCCAGGCCTGCCAGGCCCTGTACCCCGTCGCGGCTGCGGGCGGCAAGCAGCGTGGCGATCTTGCCACCCATGCTGTGGCCCACGGCGAACCAGCAGGTGGGCGCACGTGCGATGACTTCCTGCTGGAACCAGTCCACGAGGGCATCGATGTCGGTCGCGCTGCCTGCGGAGGTTCCGCCAAAGCCAGGTATGTCCAGTGCGACGCACTCGAATTGATTTCCGAGGACGCGTTGCACCGCGTCCCACTCCCGATGGCTGGCGCCCAGGCTGTGCAGGAGGAAAAGTGTGGGACGTTGCATGCAGACCTCAGCGTGTAGCGGCGCGAGCATGGTCGTCGGTGTGTCCATGGAGCGTGCATGCGGGTGTCAACGGCGCGCAATGATCACGTGGCGTTGAACACTGCCTCACCCCGTTTGCGCATGCGGCTCCCTAGTTTCGATGCACCCCACGTCTGAGATGTCCATCATGTGCACCCCTGTTGCTGTTCCGGCAGCCTTGCACGCTTGCCGGAGGGTGCGTTGATGTCGACGTTGCCCGAGGCTGCCTCCCTTGATGAAACGAAGATCGCCGCATCACCGGTCGCAAGTGAGCGCAGGCGCAACGGCGCGCTGCCCATCGAACAATACTCTGCGCTGGGCGAAGGGCGTTCCGTCGCCTTGACCGGCTGCGACGGTTCCATCGATTGGTGGTGTGCGCCCAACATGGACAGCCCGCCGTTGTTTGATCGCCTGCTGGACGGCAGCCATGGTGGCTACTTCAGCATTGCACCCACCGAGCCTTGCACCGTCCAACGCCATTACCGGGCGGAAAGCAACGTGCTGGAGACGATCTTCACGACGGCGTCCGGCCGCGCGTCGCTGACGGAATCGCTGAACAGCGGCAACGCCGGTCGCCTGCCCTGGTGCGAACTGGCGCGCCGCATCGAGGGCCTGGAGGGCGAGGTGCGTTTTGCCGTGCACATGTTCCCGAGCACGCGTGCGCAATCAGCCAGCCCCTACTGTTCGTCCATTGGCGAGCACACGGTCTTCCATGTGCAGCGGCTGCTGGGTGTTGTGATCCATCATCCGGCGCTGCAGCTGCAGTGGTCCGACGAAGGTGCACGCGGTGAATGCACGGTCAGTGCCGGTGAGCGGGTGACGGTAGCGCTTGTGGTCGGCGAGGATGAGCCACTGGTGGCGCCGTCGGTTGAGGAAGTGGACGGCCGCATCGACCTGACCGATCGGGAATGGAAGGCGTGGGCACGTAATGTGTCCTACGACGGCTGGGACCGCGCCACGTTCGTGCGAAGCACGCTGGCCCTCAAACTGCTGCTGTACTCGCCCTCGGGCGCCATTGCCGCTGCCGCCACGACCTCGCTGCCAGAGCGGATTGGCGGCGACAAGAATTTCGACTATCGCTACGCGTGGGTGCGCGATGCGGGTTACACGATCCAGGCGTTTCTGGCCGCAGGTCTGGAGGCGGAATCCAAAGCGGCATTCACCTGGCTGCTGCGTCAGCTGCGCCGCCATGGGCCGAAGGTCGTATTCACCCTGGACGGTGAGATGGTCGAGCCGGTGCAGGAACTGCCCATGCACGGCTACCGCGATACGCAGCCAGTGGTGAAAGGCAATCTTGCTGGCGACCAGCACCAGCATGGCATCTACGGCGACATCTTCGAGACCGCGTTCTGTTTCGTGGCGGCCGGCAACATTCTGGATGGAGCCAGCGCGGAGCTGCTTTCCCGCATTGCCGACCTTTGCGCGGACCACTGGCGCGCGAAGGATTCCGGTATCTGGGAATTGCCTGAGCTGGAGCACTACACGATGTCCAAGATCAGCTGCTGGCAGGCGCTGGCGCGGGCGGTCGAGCTGGCCGACCAGGGCCAGCTGCCGACCACGTGCCGCGACCGCTGGCAACGCGAGCGCGACCGCATCAGTGACTGGATCGAAACCCATTGCTGGTCCGATGACCTGCAGGCCTTCGAGATGTACCCCGGCAGCGGCAAGCTGGACGCGGCGCTTGCACTGGCAGTGCGCTTCCGCTTCGACGGCAGGGACCGCCTGCTGGCTACGCTGCGCGCCATCGACCGCGAGCTGGGCCAGTCGGACTTCCATTACCGCTACTCGGGCATGCCGGAAGAAGAAGGCTGCTTCATCGCCTGCTCCTACTGGATGGCTGAGGCCTACGCACGGCTGGGCTTCGTCGAGGACGCCCGCGCCCGTGTGGATGCCCTGAACGGCGCGCTTGGCCGCTGCCAGGGCGTGCTCAGCGAAATGGTGGACCCGGCCACGGGCCACTACCTCGGCAACATTCCGCAAGGCTTGAGCCACCTGGCCCAGGTGATGGCCATGGCCACCATTGCAGACACCCAAGGCTGCCCCTGAGCGGCCCACCCT
>NZ_JACVTV010000077.1:0-20908 GCF_016624625.1 Stenotrophomonas sp. S41
GGGGGGGGGGGGCGGGGCGCGCCCCCCGGCCGCGCGGGCCCCCCCCCCCCCCCCCCCCCCCCCCCCCCGCTACCGTGACCTCGCCAATATAGCCAAACCCGTGGCCCCGCAGGGGCCGGGGCACGTCAGCGCGGCGGCGGCGGCGGGGGAGGTGGTGGCGCCGGCGGGGGCACCAGCACGGTCTTCCAGGTGGTCACCGCCACCGGCACGCTCAGGGTCTTGCCGTTGCGCCGCAGCAGAAGGAAGACCTGGGCCTTGCCCGCTGCGTCGGCCTGGCGCACCGCAGCGGCAAGCTGGTCGATCTGGCGGACCGGCGTGTCGTCCACGCGCACGATGCGGTCGCCCCGGCGCACGCCGAAGCGCGCCTCGGGGCTGGCCGCCTCGACCTGCACCTGGCCTTCGGTGGAGCGCAGTGCCAGCCGCGCGCCCTCCTGCTGCCAGTTCATCGTCTGCACCGTGCTGCTGCCGGCCAGTACCGGCAGCGGCAGGGCCAGCGCGATTGCCAGGGCCAGGGCGCGCATCTCACGCCCCCCGGGTGGCAACGGCCGGCGGCACGGCGGCGGCGCGGCGGGCCGGGCCGAACACCGCGACCTGGCCCAGCACCCACAGCAGCACCGCGCCCAGCGGCAGGTACAGCAGCGGCATGCGCGGCAGCTCGTACATGTTCATCAGCGCCAGGTTGATCGCGTACGCGGCGAGCATGCCCAGCACGATGCCCAGCGTGGCCAGCAGGAAGTTCTCGGTCTGGAAGTAGCGCAGGATCTGCCCGCGGGTCGCTCCCAGCGCACGGCGGATGCCGATCTGCTTGCTGCGCTGCTGCACCCAGAAGCTGGCCAGGCCGATGATGCCCAGTGCGGTCACCACCAGCAGGGCGATGGACACCGTCACCAGCAGGCCGACCATGGCGCGGTCGTTCTTGAAGTAGTCGTTGCGCTGGTCCTCGTAGGTCTTCTTGTCACGCATCAGGCGGTTGGCATCGTTGCGCTCCAGCGCGGCGACGGCGGCCTTGAGCACTTCATCGCGGCGCTCGGGAGCGGTGCGCAGCATGTAGGTGGCGCCTTCGTCGAAGCCGCGGCGCAGCGGCATCAGCATCGACTCGTTCCAGTTGTCGTCCCAGCCGGTGGGCGTGGTCAGGGTGTCGACGATGCCGACCACGTGCAGCGGCTGCTTGCCCATGTAGTAGGTCTTGCCCAGCGCGCTGCCGTCGGGTTCCATCTTCGCGGCGGTGGCCTGGCTGAAGATCACCGGGACCGCCTTGTCCGTGGAGCCGGCCTTGGTGACGACGGCGTAGTCCATGTACTCGTCGGGCAGGAAGTCACGCCCGGCGATCACGTTGATGCCCATCGTGCGGATGCCATCTTCGGACATCGTGTACATCGATGCCTCGGTGGTCGGCCGCTCCTGGTCCTGCTGGCGCTGGATGCTGCTGCTGGACGAGCCGCTGCGGAACGGCAGCTGGTTGATGATGGTGGCGCCGGTGACGCCGGGGATGGCGCGCAGCGACGCCAGGTCCTCGCGGGTGCGGGCCATGCCGTTGGTCTGCTTGCCGATGCCGCTGACGCGGACCATGACCAGTTCGTTCTCGGCGATGCCACTGGGCATGCTGATCTTCTCCACGCGTTGGCTGACCAGGAACAGCGCGTTGCAGACGATGGCGCAGGTCAGGGCGACTTCCAGCACGATCAGTGCGGCAGCGGTCTTGTGCCGGCGCAGGGTGCTGAGGATGGGGCGGATGTCCATGGGAGTCCTCGTTCCGGTACTTACTGCGACTTGAGCTGGATGGCCGGGGTGACCTGCATCGCGCGCCAGGCGGGCAGGAAACCGGCAGCAAGGCTGGCAAACAGGGTCAGGCCGATGGCCAGCAGCAGCATGCTGCCGTCCAGATGGGCCAGCTTGGCGTAGTCCACCGGCTGCTGGCGCACGGCGAACAGGCCAAGCAGGGCCACGCCGATGCCGAGCACGCCGCCGACCACGCCCACTGCACCGGCTTCCACCAGGCACTGCAGGAAGATCTGGCCACGGCTGGCACCGAGCGCGCGCCGCACGCCGATCTCACCGCTGCGGCGCAGGAACTTGGCCAGCAGCAGGCCCACCGTGTTGACCAGGCACACGCCGAGGAAGCCCAGCGCCAGCCACAGCTGCAGGCGCACATCGCTGGGCACCGCACCGTTGAAGTCCAGCCACTCCATCACGTTGCGCAGGCGCACGTTCGGCGGGCGCTCGAAGCGGCCGGCCTCACGCTGCTGGCTGGAGTAGTTTTCCAGGTAGCGGCGGTAGTCATCGGCCTTGCCCGGGTCCATCTCGGCCCAGTACTGCAGCCAGGTGCAGGGGGCGTTCACCGAATAGCTGTCGCCGTCGGGGTTTTCGCCGAAGCAGTTCATGTTGCCGTTGCTGCCCAGCTTCAGGTCCATCGAAGTCGACATCGGCAGCAGCAGATCCTCGTCCTTGCCGAAACTGCCGGTGGTGAGGTCGAAGAACTGCGGTTCGGGATTCCATTCCTTCATCACGCCGACGATGCGGAAGCTCTGGCCATCCATGCGGATGTCCTTGCCGACGCTGTTGCCGCCCTGGTACAGCTTGTCGTTCAGGGCTTTGGAGATGACCACCACGCGTGCGCGGCCGTCGTCGTCCTGGCGGGTCCAGGCACGGCCGTACTGCATCGGCACGTCGAACATCGGGAAGAAATCAGCCGAGGTCCAGCGCGTATCGATCGAGAACGGCTGCAGGGTGCTGCCGTCCGGCTCGATGGTGCCGCCGCCGCCGCTCATCAGCGCCTGGCGCTCGGCCTTGGCTTCGCGCAGCAGGGCCTCGCCATCGAAGCGGGTCATCTGCGAATTGGGTTCCTCGCCGGGCACGTAGCCACCGCGGGGGCCCGGATCGAGCTGCACGTAGAACAGGCGATCGCTCTTGTCGGGGATCGGATCGCCGGAGAGCACGTGGAAGACGGTCAGGGTGGTCATCGAGGCGCCGATGCCCAGCGCGATGGCAACCACCATCAGCGCGGTCAGGACCTTGTTGCGGCGGAAGCTGCGCGCCGCCAGTCGGGCGTAGTAGGCGAACATGGTCGGGCCCTCACTCGTTGACGGCGACGATGCGGCGCGGGGTGGCCAGCACCGGCTCACGCACCAGGTCGGTCACCTGGCCATCGACGATGTGCACGTTGCGCTGCGCGCGTGCGGCCAGCTCCGGGTCATGGGTGACCATGACGATGGTGGTGCCGGCGGCGTTGATCTCTTCCAGCAGTTCCATCACGCCACGCGCCATCTGCGTGTCCAGGTTGCCGGTCGGTTCGTCGGCCAGCAGCAGGCGCGGGCTGCCGGCCAGGGCACGGGCGATGGCGGCGCGCTGCTGCTGGCCGCCGGAGAGTTCATTGGGGTAGTGCTTCATGCGCGAACCCAGGCCGACCTGGCTCAGCGCCTTCTCGATGCGCTCGCGGCGTTCGCCGGCGCCCATCTTGCGGTAGCGCAGCGGCACGTCGACGTTGTCGAACAGGTTCAGGTCGGGGATCAGGTTGAAGCCCTGGAAGATGAAGCCGATCTTCTGGTTGCGCATACGGCTGCGGGCATCGTCGCCCAGCGTGCTGACGTCCTGGCCGTCGAGCATGTAGGTGCCGCTGGTGAAGGTTTCCAGCAGGCCGGCGATGTTGAGGAAAGTGGTCTTGCCGGAGCCGGACGGACCGGTGACGGCGACGAACTCACCTTCCTTGACCTGCAGTTCCAGCGAGCGCAGTGCGTGGGTTTCCACCTGTTCGGTACGGAAAACCTTGGCGACCGAACGCATTTCGAGCATGTACATGGGGTGTCCTCTCTCCAGGATGTGTCAGTTGACGGAGACGCGTTCGGCGTCCTTGAACAGGTCGCTGCCGGAGACCACGATGCGGTCGCCCGGCTGCACACCCGACTTGATTTCCACTTCGCCCAGGCTGCTGACGCCCAGTTCCACCGGTCGGCGCACCGCGGTGCGGCCGTCCATCACGTAGGCCACGCCGTTGCCCTGTTCGACGAACGGGCCCCGCTCGACCTTCATCACGTTCCTGCGGGTATCGAGCAGCACACGCACCGACATGCGCTGGCTCTGGCGCAGGCCTTCCGGCTGCGCGGCGGCGAAGCGCACGCGGGCGTTGACCTCGCCATTGACCACTTCCGGCGAGACCGCGCTGATCTCACCCGGGAACGGCTTGCCGTTGCCGCCGGTCAGCTGTGCCGGCATGCCGATCGCCAGGTCACGGGCGAAGCTTTCCGGCACCTTGATCTCCACCTCGAACTTGGACAGGTCGACCACGCCCAGTACCGGCGCGTTGGCCGCCAGGTTGGTGGCCTGGGTGGCCTGCACCTGACCGACCTGGCCGTCGAACGGCGCGCGCAGGGTCAGCGCATCGACCTGGCGCTGCACTTCGGCCACTACCGCCTTCTGGCGATCGGCCAGCAGGCGCTTGTTGCGCGCGTCCAGGTCGGCGCCCTGGCTCTGCAGGCGCGCATCGGTGGTGGCGTTGGCGAGAGTGATGTCGGCCTTCTTCAGGGAGTCCTGGGCCTTGGCCAGGTCGATCTGCGGCACCGCGCCGCCGTCGTAGCCGCGCTGGTAGCGCTGCAGGTCACGGTCGGCGGCCTGCCGTTCGATGCTGGCCTGGTCGGTTTCCTTGCGCGACTTGGCGCGGGCGAGGGTGGCGTCCAGCGCGGCGCGGCTGGCCTCGGCTTCCAGGCCGGCCAGGGTGGCCTGTTCCTGGGCCAGCTTGCTGCGCAGTTCCGGGCTGTCGATGATCGCCAGCTCCTGGCCCTTCTTGACCACGTCGCCGGCCACCACCTTCAGGTCCACCGTACCTGCGGAAATGGCGTACAGGGTCGGGCTGTTGGCGGCGATGACGCGGCCGTCGGCGGCGATGTCGCGCACCAGGTCGCCGCGCTGCACTTCGGCGATGCGCACCCGGCTGCTGTCGAAGGAGCGGCTGGCGTTGGACCAGGCATGCACCGCCCAGCCGATGGCGGCCAGCAGGGCGACCGCACCCAGGGCCGGCCAGCGGTAGCGCTGCCAGGCCGCACGGGGGGCGCTGGCGGAGGGGGCGGAAACGATCTGGTCCTGGGCAGAGGTGTCGCGGATCATCGGGTGCGTGCCTGTCGGTGGTGCAAGGAACCAAGCACGCTCCGTGCCAACTTTATTTCACGTGATTTCAATGGCTTGCGGTATGGTTCCCTGTGTCCGGGTGTCCGCGGACACTGTTGCGGACACTTTCATTAAGCGGACAGGAGGGACGGCGTGGACACCCACGCTAGAATGCGGCGACCGTCTTCAAGGAAAAGCGCGACATGTGTGGAATCGTGGGTGCGATCGCTGATCGCGATGTGGTACCGGTGCTGATCGAAGGACTGAAGCGGCTGGAGTATCGCGGCTACGATTCGTCCGGCATCGCGGTGATCGACCGTGCCGAGCGCCCGGACGTGCGCCGCGTGCGCCGCACCGGTCGCGTCTCGGAAATGGCCGTCGCGGCCGAAGCCGAGGGTTTCAATTCCCAGCTGGGCATCGGCCATACCCGCTGGGCCACCCATGGCGGGGTGACCGAGGCCAATGCACACCCGCACATCAGTGCCGGCGTGGCGCTGGTGCACAACGGCATCATCGAGAACCACGAAGAGCAGCGCGAGAAGCTGCGCGCGCTGGGCTACACCTTCGAGTCGCAGACCGACACCGAAGTGATCGCCCACCTCATGCACCACCACCTGAAGGGCGGCGACAGCCTGCTGGGCGCGCTGCAGCGCACGGTGAAGGAACTGACCGGCGCCTATGCGCTGGCCGTGGTCAGCCGTGCCGAGCCGGACCATTTCGTCTGCGCACGCATGGGCTGCCCGCTGCTGGTCGGCCTGGGCGAAGGCGAGAACTTCGTCGCCTCCGACGTCTCGGCGGTGATCTCGGCTACCCGCAAGGTGATCTTCCTGGAAGAGGGCGACACCGCCGACATCCGCCGCGATGGCGTGCAGGTCTTCGACGAGCACGACCAGCCGGTCGAGCGCGACGTGCACCTGTCCGACGTGTCGCTGGCCTCGCTGGAGCTGGGCCCGTACCGCCACTTCATGCAGAAGGAAATCCACGAGCAGCCGCGTGCGCTGGGTGACACCCTTGAAGCGGCGATCGACGCCGGTGGCTTCCCGGCCGAGCTGTTCGGCAAAAATGCCGAGGCCGTGCTGGCCGGCATCGAAGGCGTGCAGATCCTGGCCTGTGGTACCAGCTACTACTCGGGCCTGACCGCGCGCTACTGGATCGAATCCATCGCCGGCCTGCCGTGCAGCGTGGAAATCGCCAGCGAGTACCGCTACCGCGCCGCGTATGCCAACCCCAAGCACCTGATCGTGACCATCTCCCAGTCCGGCGAAACGCTGGATACGATGGAAGCGCTGAAGTACGCCAAGTCGCTGGGCCACAAGCACACGCTGTCGATCTGCAACGTGCCGGAGAGCGCGATCCCGCGTGCCAGCGAACTGGTCTGCTACACCCGCGCCGGCGCCGAGATCGGCGTGGCGTCGACCAAGGCCTTCACCACCCAGCTGGCCGCGCTGTTCCAGCTGACCGTGGTGCTGGGCAAGCTGCACGGCCGCGTCGATGCCGCACAGGAAGCGGATTACCTGGAGCAGCTGCGCTTCCTGCCGGGCAGCGTGCAGCACGCGCTGAACATGGAGCCGCAGATCGCGGCGTGGGCCGAGCGCTTTGCCCGCAAGAGCAGCGCCCTGTTCCTGGGCCGTGGCCTGCATTACCCGATCGCGCTGGAAGGCGCGCTCAAGCTGAAGGAAATCTCCTACATCCACGCCGAGGCCTATCCGGCCGGTGAGCTCAAGCACGGGCCGCTGGCGCTGGTGGACGAGGACATGCCGGTGGTGGTGATCGCGCCCAACGACAGTCTGCTGGAAAAGGTGAAGTCGAACATGCAGGAAGTGCGCGCCCGCGGTGGCGAGCTGTTCGTGTTCGCCGACCAGGACAGCAACTTCAACGAGTCCGAAGGCGTGCATGTCATCCGCACCCCGCGCCACGCCGGCGTGCTCAGCCCGATCGTGCACACCATTCCGGTGCAGCTGCTGGCGTACCACACCGCGCTGGCGCGCGGCACTGACGTGGACAAGCCGCGCAACCTGGCCAAGAGCGTTACGGTGGAGTAAGGCCGTTCGGGCCAATGGTCGCCGGGCGCGGCCCGGCGCTACCAGGACACCGTAAACATCGGTAGCGCCGGGCCATGCCCGGCGGGCGCATTGCGCTGGCGACGCTTTTGGTCCGAGCGCAAGCGCTTGTTGGGGACCGCCCCGCCATGTGGGGTGTTTGATTCATGATCGATTTAGAGAATGGCTTTGTTGCTCATTCCCTGGAAGAACGAGCCGGAACCTCGTGCCTTGGCCTTCCCCCAGCTTCGCGCCTGCCCGGCCCGGGACAAGGCGGCACTTGATCGACCAGACCGAAGGCATTAACCTGCGCCCAACACACCCGCCACGCCTCTGACGCGCACCGTCGCGACACGCTCAAATTGGCGGGTTTTTTTATGCCCGCTGTTTGGTGCGTCAGGATGACCCGATACGTAAAGCCGCCACTTTCGTTGGACCAGCAGTTGTGCCAGCTGTTGGACAGGGGGCTGGACATTGGCGACCACCATCGCGCCAGCGTCTATCTGCAGCGAGTGGGCTACTACCGCCTCATGGGCTACTTGTACACTCTCCGAGAGATCAACAGCGATAACTTTCAAGCAGGCGCAACCTTTGAGGATGCCATCAGCCTGTATGAGTTTGATCGCGCTCTTCGGGATCTGGTGATGGAAGCGATAGGCCACATCGAGGTTGCGGTGCGTACTTCGCTCACTTACCACTTCTCACATGCCTACGGGGCATTGGGACATTTGAATGCTGGGCACTTTGTGAGCAGCACATCCCAGCACGCTGACTGGCTCGCGGAGATCTTCAAAGAGGTCCGGCGCTCCAAAGAAGTCTTCATCCGCCACTACCAGAACAAATACACCAGCCCCGCATTTCCTGAAGTCCCCCTCTGGATGGCGGCTGAAATCATGTCCCTGGGCTCGCTGTCGCGATTCTACGGGGCGCTGCGAGGACGTGAGCAGAAGTTGGTCGCGCGAGATGCGGGTGTTGCAGCGCCCGTACTTCAGAACTGGCTGCATGTGACCAGCGTTGCGCGCAACGTCGTTGCTCACCACGGCCGCCTTTGGAACAAGGAGCTGGGTGTAAGCGCCATGCGTCCACGCTCGGCTGGGTGGTCTGACCGCGAAGCACGATTCCCGGTGGGGCGGGCGTTCTTTCTACTTCTGATTCTTCGAAAGTTGCTCGCTTCGACTGTCGCTGACGAAGCGAGCTGGCGAAGCCGGATGGATGCACACCTCAAAGCTGGTCTGAGCAACCAGGTGCGCGTGCACGGCTTCGGCGCCGACACCGGATGGGACACGCATCCTTTGTGGTGCCCATGACGGACCGGGGGTAGCGCCGGGCCATGCCCGGCGGAACAGCCTCAGGCAGCGTGCACCTGCACATCCACATACTCGGACAACCCGCGGCAGGCCAGCAGCAGGCCTTCGCGCACGTCGTTGCCAACCTGCTGCGCTTCGTCGCCATCCACGCGGACGCGCTCGCTGGCATGCAGCAGTTCCAGCAGCACGGTCAGTCCGGCGTTTGCCGGGTTGATGCGCGCCAGCGCCATGCACTGCCCCGCGCTGCGCCCGTTGCGCTGCAAAGGCTGGCCATCGGCGGCGTCCACCTGGCGGATGCGCCGCAGGTTACCCAGCTGGGTGATGCCATCATCGGCCTGCTGGGCAGCAAGGGTGGTTTCCAGCGGCTGGGCGAGCTCATCGGGCAGCGCGTTGGCGGCCTCGCCCAGGGTGGCGAACAGATACGGGTATCGCGTGGTGCTCATGGCGGCTTCCTCATGCATGCGGCAAAGGAGCCACCCCGCTTGAGGGCGAGGGTGGCGGACGGTGCGTGGTTGCAATACCGGTGAACAACCTAGCGAAAAGCCGGCGGGCACGAGGCCCCCACGCGCCGCCCGCCATAGGTGCGCGGGCAGAATGTCTGCCGACGCCATCCACAGAGGATGGCGCCGACAGACAAGCGTAACTGCTAGGTAGTTCAAACGGGATTGCAAGCCCGTGCCACCCGTTTTCGGTGGCGGCCCATGTTTCGCATGGATGGCCTTGGCCGCCAATGAGAAAAGATGGAAAGTTCGAAAGTGTTGTAACCAGGCGATTTGTTTCAGGCAGAGGGTGTGGCGAGCCGATTGCGACGCTCCCTGCCTACATGGCACCATCCGCGCACACCGCTGCCCGCATCACGGAGGATGCCCGCGCCACTCTCGATTTCCCGATCCGTCCACCCGCCTGCGCAACCGCCGCAGCGTCGAGGTGGGCGTCGATCCACCACGCCCGTTCAACACGGGCGCGATACCAGAATTCAATCCGCGTGCATGGCACGCATAACAGGGGGCTGTAGATGAACAAGTGGCACGTGGTTGCAATGGCAGCGGCGATCAGCCTGCTGTCCGGGTGTGCGAGTGTTCCGATGTCGGACAAGGGCCAGGTAGACGTGGCCAAGAGCTTCCCGGTTCCGGAGGAGGGCAAGGCGGGCGTGTACGTGTACCGCAACTCCTTCGTCGGCCAGGCGCTGAAGAAGGATCTGCGCATTGATGGCGAGTGCCTGGGTGAGACGGCCAACAAGGTGTTCTTCTACACCTTGGTGCCGGGCAACCAGGAGCATGTGATCTCCACCGAATCGGAGTTCTCGCCCAACGACGTCAAGCTCTACACCGAGGCGGGGCGCAACTACTTCATCCAGCAGTCGATCAAGATGGGCGTGTTCGTCGGTGGCGCCAAGCTGACGGTGATGCCTGAGGCCGAGGGCCGCCGCGAGGTGGCGCAGCTGAGCCTGGCCCAGCGCGGGCGTTGCTCGAAGTGAGGTAGGCGGGCCGTTCAAGGTGGCGATGGCTGATGGGCCATCGCCACCGGACCGCGTACCCTGTTGTCTCCGTAGCGGCATCAAGGACCGATCCCGTATGAATACCCTCCGGCACCGCGCGACCCTGCTGTTGCTGCTGGCCTGCGCCGCACCCGCGCTGGCACAGACCGCACGCAAGCCCTCGGCGTATGAGCATCGCCCTGACGCGGCACAGCAGCCGGCCGAAGGGCCGGACTATCTTCCGCGCATCGACAGTCGCGCACAGTTCATGCAGATGGCCCGCGTCTACAACGCCGGCACGGCGCTGGAAATGCCGCATCTGATCTTCGTCATCGACCGGCGCGAGAACGGGCGCATCTACTACGTCAACACGCGCCGCCACGGCCTGCACGAGCAGTTCGTGCGCCAGCAGCGGCTGCTGCGCTCGATGGACAAAGCCACGGTGAACGCGCAGTACCGCGACCCGCAGCGCCGCTTCCTGTTCGGCACCGTGGCCTGGCAGCGGGATCTGCCGGGATACACCTACGAATTCTGGGAAGGCGACCAGCTGACCGCGCCGCTGTTGCGCGAGGCCGATGCAGTGCTGCGCGCCTCGTTCGCCGATCCGATCCGCTTCAAGACCAATTCCACCGCGCATGAGCAGCTGGCGGGCGAGATGAAGCTGGCCTACGTCAGCCAGGAGAGCCTGCTGCGTGAGCAGCGCTTCCTGCCGCTGAACACCGGGAAGGCGGAGGGGCGCCTGCGCATCGTGCGCACGGAGGCGCAGCTGGCCGCGCTGTCGCCGCGCGATATCCCGGTGCTGGATGAGGTGCCGATCGCGCTGGCCCCGGTCGCCGGGTTGGTCACGCAGCGGCCGTCGACCCTGCTCTCGCACGTCAACCTGCTGGCCAAGGGCTGGGGCATTCCCAACGTCTACGTGCGTGATGCGCAGGACGCGCTGCGCCAGTACGACGGTCGCTGGGTGGCGCTGGAGGTGACCGGCAGCGATTACCGGGTGACCCCGTTGGCGCGGCCGGCACGCACGCCCTCTGCCACTGCCGCACGCCCTGTGCAGCGCAGCCTGCCGCGCCCGGATCTGGCCGTGGTGGCGCTGAAGCCGCTGCAGGCGCTGCGTGCGCGTGACAGCACGCATTGCGGGGTGAAGGCCGCCAACCTCGGCACGCTGCGTGCGGTGCTGCCACCGGCGGCACGGGTGCCCGATGGCTTCTGCATTCCGTTCTCGCAGTACCAGGCCATGCAGCAGCGGCTGCAGGTGCCACAACGCCTGCGCGAACTGCAGCAGCGGCCGGGGTTCAACAGCGATCCGGCGGTGCGACGTAATGCGCTGGCGTCGCTGCGCACGCAGATCGAGAACGCGCCCGCCGATGCCGCGTTCGTGCGTACGCTGGAACGCCAGTGGCGCGACCAGTTGCAGGGCGCGCCGGTGTTCGTGCGCAGCTCGTCCAACTCCGAGGATCTGCCGGGTTTCAGCGGAGCTGGGCTGTACACCACGGTGCCCAACGTGACCCGCATGGAGGCGGTCGCCAAAGCGGTGCAGATGGTCTGGGCGTCGGTCTACAACTTCGAGGCCTACGAGGCGCGCACGGCGGCGGGCCTGCCGCAGGATGCGGTGGCCATGGCGGTGCTGGTGCAGGTGGCCGCGCCGTCGGACAGCTCCGGGGTGATGATCACCCGCGATCCCTTCGATGCCGCACGCCGCCACGTCACCTACATCTCGGCCAAGCGCGGGCTGGGCATCCGCGTGGTGGAAGGCAAGCGACAGGCCGAGCAGGTGATGTACTCGTCGTGGTCGAAGGCGGTGCAGGTGCTGAGCCGCTCGGCCGAAGACACGCAGCTGGTGGCGCGTGCGGGTGGCGGTGTGCGTGAGGTACCGATCACCGGTTCACGGCAGGTGCTGACCGATGCCCTGATCGCACGGTTGGCGCGCATCGGTACCCGTACCAGGCAGGCGCTGGGCGGTGCCGACCAGGACATCGAATGGGCCGTGGTCGGCGATGAGGTGCTGATCCTGCAGTCGCGCCCGTACGTGGAGGGAAGCGCGCGCTAGCCCCGCCGGGACAGGGCCACCGCGCACTCCACGGGTCGCCTACGGTTCCTGGTAGTCGCGCTCGTCGTAGGCGCCATACACCAGGCAGGTCAGCTGTGCCGATCCATCCTGGGCGATCGACAGCACACCCATGCTGGTATCGCGCTCGGGCTTCCTGCCCAGCTTGGAGGCGTTGCGCACCGCCGCGGCATCGGCCGAGAGCTTGCTGGTGTAGCTGGCCCCCAGGTCACCGTCGGGATCGATGTAGACCGAGAACGAGCGGACGCGCAGACCGAACACGGTGAACGGCACCGGCGGCGTGATCGGTTCGCTGGTGCCTTCCACATTGCCTGAAAGCCCTGCCAAGGTCTTGGCTGCGGGCATCCGGGTCCGCGCGGCATTCCAGTGCAGCCTGCAGCGTGGGTGCCAGCTTCTGCCACTGCGCTGCGTCGATGGTCGTTGCGGCATGCGCCGTGGGTGCGGCCAGCAGGGCGGCGAAAATCGGGGCGAACATCCGGGTGGGGGTCAATGTCATGACAGTCATTCCTTTGCGTGGGGCGGGAATTCTACGCAAAGGTGAGTGGATGAACAGGACGATATTGCGGCGCAGCATCGAAAGCGTACAATCCGCTTCGGCCAGTCGGCTGTTGTAACCCGCCTCCCGCCGTACCCCCCTGCAACGCACAGTGCCGGGGCGTTCCGGGGACGACGCTACGGACCAGCGTACTCCCCAGGACCCACGAGTCCGCATGACCTGCCTGTCCCGCTGTCGGGGCCGGGCGCATCGCTGCGCGTGCCTTTCAACCGATCGCCTTCTGTTGTCGTCGCCCCCATGTACGGCTTCCGCGCCCTGCGCGCCTCCGCGTCACCCCATCTTCCGACCCTCATCGGCGCCAGCGCCGTGCTGCTGTGGAGCCCGACCCTGGGCATGCTGCGCACGATCAGCGAGATCTTCGGTGCCGTTGGTGGCGCCGCCCTGATCTTCACTGCCGCCGCCGTGTTCTCGGCGCTCATCCTGGGCGTGCCGCGACCCTCGCAGCTGCCGCGACGCTACCTGCTGATCGGCGGTGCGTTGTTCATCGGCACCGAGATCTCGCTGTCGCTGTCCATCGGCCTGGCCCACCACCGTGGGCAGGCGCTGGAACTGGTGATGATCAACTACTTGTGGCCGTGCCTGACGGTGCTGCTGACCGTGCTCACCCGCATGCAGCGCGGCAACTGGCTGCTGCTGCCGGCCACCGTGCTGTGCCTGCTGGGCGTGGTGCTGGTCATCACCGGCGAAGGCGCGTGGTCGCCAGCGATGCTGCTGGCCAACCTGCGCAGCAACCCGCTGGCCTACGCCCTGGCGCTGGCCGCCTCGTGCATGTGGGCGACGTACTCGCTGGTGACCAAGCGCATCGGCGGTTCGCGCAACGCGGTGCCGTTGTTCATGATCGCCACCGCCGCGGTGCTGTGGCTGAAGTACGCGCTGGGCGATGCGCCGCCGCTGCACCTGCACTGGGGCGGCCTGGCCCAGGTGGCGGTGTTCGGCCTGCTCACTGCCACCGCCTATTCATGCTGGAACCATGGGCTGCAGCACGGCAACGTCACCTCGATGGCGATCTTCTCCTACTTCGCCCCGGTGCTGTCGGTGCTGTGGAGCAGCGTGTGGCTGTCGCTGCACCCGGGCATGGGCTTCGTGCAGGGCGTGGCCTGCGTGACCGCGGGCTCGCTGCTGTGCTGGTGGGCGACCCGCGCGCGGCCCCTGCCGCCCCCGGTGCCGCCGGCCGCGCACACGGCCTGAGCCTCGGCCTGGCGGCTTGCCGGGCGGGGCGCGACTTTCCTTTGTGGGCAGGCACTTGCGGGTGCCTGCCGCCGTCTTGCTGCACCGCATGATGTGTCAGTTCCATGACGCTGCTACGTTTCGTGTCCCCCGGTGTCATCTCTTGATAGGCACCCTCGACCGCCAGTAGCAGTGATTGCAAGGGATTTTCATGACGCACAGGCTGAATCGTAAAAAGACACCGGTTACCTTGGCCGCCAGCGCGCTGGCCAGTGCGGTGCTGCTGGCCCTGGCTGGCCCGGCTGCCGCCCAGGACACCGCCGCGGCCAACCCCACCGAACTGGATGCGGTGACGGTGACCGGCTACCGCGCCAGCGTGGAGAAGGCGCTGGACATCAAGCGCTCGGAAAAGGGCATGGTCGATGCGGTGGTGGCCGAGGACATCGCCAACTTCCCGGATCTCAACCTGGCCGAATCGCTGCAGCGCATCCCCGGCGTGACCATCACCCGCGACGCCGGCGAAGGCCGCAACATCTCCGTGCGCGGCCTCGGCCCGGATTTCACCCGTGTGCGCATCAACGGCCTGGAAGCACTGACCACCGTCGGCGGCTCCGACCAGTCCGGCGGCACCAACCGCAGCCGTGGTTTCGACTTCAACGTGTTCGCCTCGGACCTGTTCTCGCAGCTGATCGTGCGCAAGACCGCCTCGGCCGACGTGGAAGAGGGCTCGCTGGGTGCCACCGTGGACCTGCGCACCGCGCGCCCGTTCGACTACGACGGCTTCACCTTCGCGGCGAGCGGGCAGGGCAGCTTCAATGATCTTTCCGAGAAGGCCAGCCCGCGTGCGGCCGCGCTGATCGCCGATACCTGGGCCGACGGGCGCTTCGGTGGCCTGCTGTCGGTGGCCTATTCCGAACGCCGCGTGCGCGAGGAAGGCAGCAACACCGGCCGCTGGTACAGCGCCAGCAGCAACGGCGGCTTCAGCCCCAGCTCGCCGTTCACCGCCGGCCTGGCCGATGGCGTGTGGCACCCGTATTTCCCGCGCTACACGCTGCTGGAACACGACCAGAAGCGCCTGGGCGTGACCGCGTCGCTGCAGTGGAAGCCGACCGACAACACCGAGTTCGCGCTGGACGCGCTGTATTCGAAGATCGATACCGTGCGCAGCGAGAAGTACATCGAGGCGATCTCGTTTGCCTACTCGGCGCAGAAGCAGAACATGGTGCTGCGCGACGGCTACATCGATCCCACGTCCGGCGCGCTGCTGTACGGCCTGTTCGATGGTGCCGGCGTGCGTTCCGAACAGCGCCGCGATGAGTGGAGCACCGAGTTCAAGCAGGTGTCATTGAGCGGCGAGCACCGCTTCAGCGATGCGTTCAAGGTCAATCTGCTGGTGGGCCACTCGAAATCCGAGCACGCCAACCCGGTGCAGACCACGCTGATCATGGACAAGGCCAACGTGTCCGGCTACAGCTACGATTTCCGCGACAGCGTCACCCACCCGACCTTCAACTACGGCATCGATCCCACCGACACCAGCGGCTGGACCCTGGCCGAAGTGCGCCTGCGCCCGCAGTACGCCAGCAACAGCTTCGACAACGGTGCGCTGGATTTCACCTGGAATTTCGGCCCGTCGTTCACCGTGCGGGGCGGCCTGCTCGCCAAGGACTACACGTTCGACACCAGCGAGTACCGCCGGCAGAGCGAAACCGTGGTGCCGGCCTTCGCCGATGGCAGCTACACGGTGCCGGCGGCACTGGTCGACATCGCCCGCCTGGGCGGCGTGGCCGGTTCGCCCGATGCCTGGGCCGTGCCCGACCTGGCCGCGTTGTCGCAGCTGCTGGGCATCTACAGCGGGCAGGGCATCTACCAGCTGTACGAACGCAACGCGACCCGCCGCAGCGTGGAAGAGCGTGACCGCGGCGCGTGGCTGATGGGCGAGTTCGGCTTCGATGTCGGCAGCGTGCCGGTGTCGGGCAACGTGGGCGTGCGCCGGGTCAAGACCACCCAGTCCTCCACCGGCTATTCCACGGTGGATGGCGCGATGGTGCTGACCCATGTGTCGCGCGACTACACCGATACGCTGCCGTCGCTGAACCTGGTGGCCGAGCTTTCACCGGACCTGATGCTGCGGTTCGGTGCGGCCAAGGTGATGGCACGCCCCGGTCTGTCCTCGCTGACCCCGGGCACGACGCTGAGCCTGTCCAGCGGCCACCGCTACGTCAACGGCGGCAACCCGAACCTGGACCCGATCCGCGCACGCACGCTGGACCTGGGCGTGGAGTGGTACTTCCAGGAAGGCGGCCTGCTCGGCCTGGCCCTGTTCCACAAAGACATCGAAAGCTTCGTGCAGGGCACCAGCACGGTCATGCCGTTCAGTGCTGGTGGCCTGCCGGCCAGTCTGCTCGACGGCACCGGGGTGTCGCCGAACGAGGACTTCACCTTTACCCGTCCGTTGAACACGCCCGGTGGTGACCTGAAGGGTGCCGAGTTCAACTACGTGCAGCCCTTCAGCTTCCTGCCGGGGCGCTGGAGCAACCTGGGCCTGCAGCTGAACTACACCTGGGTCGATTCGCAGATCCAGTACCTCACCTCCACCGGTGCGGCCTCGCTGAAGACCGACCTGACCGGGCTGTCGAAGAATTCGTACAACAGCACGCTGTTCTACGAAGGCGAGAAGCTGGGCGCGCGCGTGTCTTACACCCATCGTGACGGCTACTACACCCAGGTGCCGGCCAGCGTGCAGGGCTTCAGTTTCCACGGCATGGATGCGGTGGACACGGTGGATGCCTCGATCAGCTGGAAGATCGACGACCATCTGGAAGTCAGCCTCGAAGGCATCAACCTGACCAACGAAACCAGCAACGAGTGGGTGGGTACCTCGGCGTGGAAACTGCCGCTGACCTACACCCAGACCGGCCGCGAATTCCTGCTCGGCCTGCGCTACAAGTTCTGATCGTTGCCCCTGGATCGCGGCCGGCCTGAAGCGCCGGCCGCGCATTGCCCCCTTGCCCGCAGGTTGCCGCATGCCGCAGATACGCCGATTCTCCCTCCCCTTGGCCGGCCTGCTGGTGCTGGCCGCACTGCCGGCCGCCGCGCGCGACTGGGTGGTGGCCGCCGATGGCAGCGGTGACTACCGCAGCGTGCAGGCGGCCATCGATGCGGTGCCCGACGGCAACCGCACGCGCCAGGTCATCGTGCTGCGCGAGGGGCTGTACCGCGGCGTGGTGAAGGTGCCGAAGGAAAAGACCCGGGTGACGCTGCGCGGTGCCGGCGCCGGTGCGTCCATCCTCAGCTGGAACAACTACGCCGACCTGGTCGACCCGGCCACCGGCAAGGCGATGCGCACCAGTGGCTCGGCCACGGTGTACGTGTATGGCGATGAGTTCATCGCCGAAGACCTGACCATCGAGAACACCGCCGGCAACGTCGGCCAGGCACTGGCGCTGTATGCCGCACCGCCGCGCGGCGGCTTCCGCAACGTGCGCCTGCTCGGCAACCAGGACACGCTGTACACGCACGAAGGCAGCGTGCTGCACTTCAAGGACTGCTACATCGAAGGCACGGTGGATTTCATCTTCGGTGCGGCCACGGCACTGTTCGATGACTGCACGATCGTGTCCAAGGGCAAGCTGGGCTGGGTCACCGCGGCATCCACGCCGGGAGGACAGCGCTTCGGCTACGTGTTCCGTCGCGCGCTGCTGCGTGGCGAAGGCATGGGCACCGCCTACCTGGGGCGGCCGTGGCGGCCGTTCGCACGCACGGTATTCCTGCAGTCCAACCTGGGCCCGCACATCGTGCAGGCTGGCTGGCACAACTGGGACAAGCCCGATGCCGAACGTACCACTTACTACGGCGAGTTCGGCAGCGTCGGTGCCGGTGCCTCACCGGAAGAACGCGTGGCGTGGTCGCATCACCTGTCCGGTGACGAGGCCGCGCAGTACACCACCGAGGCGGTGCTCGGCAGCTGGCGACCGTTCCCCTGACTTTGCACGGTCGGGCGGTTGCGCGTGCGTCGGCCGCGCGGGTGCGAACTTGAGCGGCTTGAAAGGGCTGTATTCAGCGCCGGTTTTGCCGCAGGTGCGATTCTCGGAATCGTCGACAGGTTCCACGACGAAGCGTCCCATCGGTGCCGGTAGCGGCCGCGCAGGGCAGTCGTAGAATCGAATCGTCCGAGGCCCCTGCGGGTTTTCCTTCACCGGCCTCGTTCGCGTTGCAGCACCGTGCTGGCCGATGCAGTTACCTGCCGGCACCGTGCGCCAGACGTGCGCTGAAAGGTCTGTTCCCGGGGAGGGGGCGATTCGGAAGAGCACACTTTTTGACTTCAGTGACCTGCACCAGGAAACAAGAATGAACGTCCGCGAACTCCTGCAATCCAAGAAAGAAGCTGTCATCACCATCGATTCGGAAGACACCATCGGTGCCGCCGCCCACAAGATGAGCGCGAATAAAATCGCTGCCCTGGTGGTGATCAAGGACGGGGTGCCGGTCGGCATCATCTCCGAGAAGGACATCGTGCGCAGCCTGGCCGACGACGGCCCGCAGGCCGGCCGCCGGGTGATCTCCACCGTGCCGACCACCGGCCTGGAAGGCATTGCGCCGGAGGCCACGCTGAAGCAGGCCATGTCGCTGATGACGTACTCGCGTCGCCGCCACCTGATGGTCACCGATGGCAACACGCTGGTCGGCATCCTCAGCCTGGGCGATATCGTGAAGAACCTGCTGGGCGAGCTGGAGCTGGAAAAGGCCGTGCTGCAGGACATCTACATGGCCGCCCACTGAGGCGACCGTGCAGGACGGACGAAGCCGGGCATTGCCCGGCTTCTCCGTTGGTAGCGCCGGGCCATGCCCGGCGAGCGCGCAGCGCGGCAATCAGAAGCTGACCTTCACCGAGTCGGCGCTGTAGGTCGCCGGGCCGTGGTAGACCACTTCGATGTTGTTGCCATCGGGGTCGAGCACGAAGGCGCCGTAGTAACCCGGGTGGTAGGGCCGCTCGCCCGGCGCGCCGTTGTCGGTGCCACCTGCCGCCAGTGCGGCAGCGTGGAAGGCATCCACCGTGGCCGCATCACGCGCCTGGAATGCCAGGTGATGGCGTCCGGTCAGCTGGCCGGCGGCGGCCTCGCTGCTGGCGGTGGAAATGAACAGTTCGTCGGCCCAGAAATAATCCGGGCCTTCGCCGGCGATGGGGATGCCGATGGCATCGAACACGGCCTGGTAGAAGCGGCGGCTGGCGGCCAGGTCACGCACCACCAGCTGCAGGTGGTCGATCAGGCGCCCGCGATGCAGTTCCATCGTTTCCATGCGTACCTCTTCAGAAGGGGACCGCTGTGGTAGCACCGGGCCATGCCCGGCGAGCGCCTGGCGCGGCCGGTCAGGCGTTGGCGATGATCTCGACCCAGTAACCGTCCGGGTCCTTGATGAAGGCGATGTTCTTCATGCGGCCATCGGTCAGGCGCTTCTGGAACGGCACGCCGAGGTCTTCGAAGCGCTGGCAGGCCGATTCCAGTTCCGGCACCGACACGCAGATGTGGCCGAAGCCGCGCGGGTCGCTGTTGCCGTCGTGGTAGACCGGGCCATCCTGGGTCTCGGTGCCGTGGTTGTGGGTCAGTTCCAGCACGCCCGGCAGGCCGGCCATCCACACGCGGCGGGTGGCATCGTCTTCCGGCACGGCCACGCCGGCCGGCACGTAGGCCAGGAAGTACAGGCTGAACTGGGCTTCGGCGAAATCACGCTTGTCGATCAGCTGGTAGCCGAGCACGCGGGTGTAGAAGTCCAGCGAGGCAGTGATGTCCTTGACCCGCAGCATGGTGTGGTTGAACACGAAGCCGTGGGTTTCGGCCGGGGCCTGGGCAGCCACGCCGGGAATATCGCGGAGGGCGGGAAGGGTCATGGGGGAAGGTCCTTCAGACAGGGCCATGATGGCCGGATGGCGTCATTCTACCGGCCGCCACCTGACGGCACTGCGACGTACAATGGACGGATCGCACCGTTCCGTCCTGACAACGATTGCCCGCCATGTCGCAGCGTGAATGGGTGGCCGCCGCCATCCGCAAGATCGAAGCCGATTTCAACCGTTCCGCCGATACCCACCTGATCCCGCTGGCACTGCCCGGGTTCGAGGGCATCGACGTGTACCTCAAGGATGAATCGAGCCACCCCACCGGCAGCCTCAAGCACCGCCTGGCGCGCTCGCTGTTCCTGTACGCGCTGGCCAACGGCTGGCTGCGCGAGGGGCGGCCGGTGATCGAGGCGTCCAGCGGCTCGACCGCGGTGTCCGAAGCCTATTTCGCGCGCCTGCTGGGCCTGCCGTTCATCGCGGTGATGCCGGCAACGACCTCGCCGGAGAAGATCGCCGCGATTGAATTCCACGGCGGCCGCTGCCACCTGGTCGAGCGCGCCTGCGACCTCAACTGCGATTCGGAACGGCTGGCCCGCGAGACCGGCGGCCATTTCATGGACCAGTTCACCTACGCCGAACGGGCCACCGACTGGCGCGCCAACAACAACATCGCCGAATCCATCTTCAAGCAGATGGCCGAGGAGCCCAGCCCGATCCCGGAATGGATCGTGTGCAGCCCCGGCACCGGCGGCACCGCGGCCACCCTCGGCCGCTATGTCAGCTACCGCCGGCATGACACCCGCATCCTCTGCGCCGACCCGGAAATCTCTGTGTTCTTCGAGGGCTACCAGGCCGCCGTGGCAGGCGAGCCGGACTGGCGCGGGCTGACCTGCAGCGGCGGTTCGCGGGTGGAAGGCATCGGCCGGCCGCGGGTGGAATCGAGCTTCATCCCGACCAGCGTCGATGCGATGGTGAAGGTGCCCGATGCACTCAGCCTGGCGGCGATGCGCCACGTCAGCCGCCAGATCGGGCGTCGCGTCGGCGGCTCCACCGGCACCAACTTCATCGGCGTGCTGCAGGCCGCGCAGTGGATGCGCGAAGCCGGCCACCAGGGCAGCATCGTCAGCATCCTGTGTGATGCCGGCGAGCGCTATGCGCACAGTTATTACGACCCCGCGTGGTACGGCCGCCAGGGCATCGACGTGGACGGCGCCGACGCGCAGCTGGCCGCGGCCGTGGCCGGGCAGGGCCTGCCCGAACTGCCGTGGTGCAGCCTGGAAGCGTTGTAACGCGGCAGGGTATTTCCGCGGGGGGGGGGGCGGCGGGCGCGGGGGGGGCGGGGGGGGGGGGGGGGGAGAGGG
>NZ_JACVTV010000078.1:0-20772 GCF_016624625.1 Stenotrophomonas sp. S41
GGGAATTGTGCCTGATCAGGGCGTCATTCCAAGACACAAGAGCCGAGCCCACGCTCGGCTGCCTTTCGGCACGTCATTCAGAAGCAGCCGAGCATGGGCTCGGCTCTACAACCAGCGGCCCCCTCACGCCCGGTGCGGGGTGCCCAGGTACTCGGCGCTCTGCATTTCGATCAGGCGCGAGGCGGTTCGCTCGAAGGCGCCCTGCAGGCGCTCGCCGGCATACAGTTCCACCGGCGAGGTGCTGGCGGTGCAGACCAGGTTGACGTGGCGGTCGTACAGCTCGTCGATCAGGTTCACGAAGCGGCGCGCGGCATCTTCGTTCAGGCGGTCGAAGGCGGGAATGCCGCCCAGCAGCACCGTGTTGAACTCGTGCGCGATCTCGATGTAATCCGACGGGCCGCGCGGGCCTTCGCACAGCGCGGCGAAATCGAACCAGGCGATGCTCTTGCCGCGGCCCCGTACCGGAATCTTGCGGCCCTCGATCTCGATGTTGCCGGCCTTGGCCGGCTGCCCGCCACTCAGTTCGCCCCAGCGGCTGGCCAGCCAGCCATCGCTGTCGGCGGCCAGCGGCGCGCGGTACACCGGCGAACGGGTCAGCGCCCGCATGCGGTAATCCTCGGTGCCCTCGGCGTACAGCTCCACGCAGTAGCGCTGCAGCAGGCCGATGGCCGGCATGAAGCTCTCGCGCTGCAGGCCGTTCAGATACAGGTTCTCCACCGCCGTATTGGAGGTGGTGACCAGAGTCACGCCCTCGGCGAACAGGCGCTCGAGCAGGCGCGCCAGCAGCATCGCATCGCCGATGTCGGTGACGAAGAACTCGTCCAGCACCAGCACGCGCAGGTTGCTGCGCCATTCCTGGGCGATCTTCGCCAGCGGGTCGCTCTGCCCCTGGTGCTCGCGCAGGCGCTCGTGGACGCTGCGCATGAAGCGGTGGAAGTGCGTGCGGTACTTCTGCTTGATCGGCAGGCCGTCGTAGAACAGATCCACCAGGAAGGTCTTGCCGCGGCCGACGCCGCCCCAGAAGTACAGGCCCTTGACCGGCTCGGGCTTCTTCCAGAACGAGGACAGGCGGTCCAGCCAGCCGTCCTCGGCGCTGTCGACCAGGCCCAGGTGGATGCGGTCCAGTTCGGCCAAGGCCGCGTGCTGGGCCGGGTCGTCCTGCCAGTCGCCGCTGGCAACCCCGGCCGCGTACCGCTGCGACGGGGTCAACGCCTGCTCGCTCATGCCGCCGCGCCCAGCCAGTGCTTGACGCCGTGGGTCAGCGCGCCGCGCAGGTCGATCAGCTTGCGGTGGAAGAAGTGGCTGGTTTCGGGCATGCGCACCAGCTCATGCGGGAAATCGAGCGTGTCCAGCCACTGGTACACGGCCTGCGGGTCGACGATCTCGTCCTGCTCGCCCTGGATGACCAGCCAGCGGGCCGGCGGCTGCACGCCGCTGAAATCCCAGCGGCCCGCCGGCGGCGCGATCGAGATCAGCGCTTCGGGCTGCAGCTCGGCGGCGGCCTTCAGCGAAACGAAGGAACCGAAGCTGAAACCGGCCAGCCACAGGCGGTCGTCCGGGCGCTGGCTGCGCACCCAGGCGGTGACGGCCTTGAGGTCGTCCTGTTCGCCCACGCCGTGGTCGAAGCTGCCGGCCGAGCCGCCGACGCTGCGGAAGTTGAAGCGCACCGTGGCGATGCCCAGCTCGCGCAGGGTGGTGGCGGTCATGGTGACCACCTTGTTGTGCAGGGTGCCGCCTTCGGTGGACAGCGGGTGGCAGATGACGGCCACGATCGGCTGCACCGGCACGTCGGCCTTGGGCAGGTCGACGACCACTTCCAGCGGGCCGGCCGGGCCGTCCAGTACGAGGCAGGCGGTTTCGCCGGGGGCGACGGGGAACGAGGGCTTGTGCATGGCACCATGATACCGTCCCCCGCCCCTGCCCTGTGCCCGCCCCATGCTCTACCTGTCCCTGGCCGTGATCTGCAGTGTGCTGGTTTCGGTGGTGTTGAAGCTGGCCAACCGCCGCGCGCTGGACGTGCCGCAGATGGTGACCTGGAACTATCTGGTCGCCGCCACCCTCACTGCCGTGGTGCTGCAGCCGCCGCTGGAGGCGCTGCGTGCGCCGCACGCGCCGTGGCTGTCACTGCTGGCGCTGGCGGTGGTGCTGCCCTCGATCTTCCTGGTGCTGGGCCGCGCAGTGGCGGTGGCCGGCATCGTCCGCAGCGACGTGGCCCAGCGCCTGTCGCTGCTGCTGTCGCTGGCGGCGGCCTTCCTGTTCTTCGGCCAGACCGCCACGCCGTGGAAGCTGGCCGGCCTGGGCCTGGGCGTGCTGGCGATGGTGGCCATCAGCCTGCGCCCGCGTGGGCCGGCGGTGGCGGCCTCGCCCGGGGGCTGGGGCTGGCTGCTGGGCGTGTGGGGCGGCTTTGCGGTGGTGGACGTGCTGCTGAAGCAGGTGGCGCTGTCGGGCACGCCGTCGATGGCGGCGGTGCTGGCCAGCTTCAGCGTGGCCTTCGTGCTGATGCTGGCGCTGCAGCTGTGGCGGCATGCCAGCGGCCGCAGCCGGCTGGCCTGGCGCAACCTGGGCGCCGGCGCGCTGCTGGGCCTGCTCAACGGCGGCAACATCCTCTTCTATGTACACGCGCACCAGTCGATGCCGGACAGCCCGGCCACCGTGTTCGCCGGCATGAACATCGGCGTGGTGGTGCTGGGCGCGCTGGTGGGCGTGTTCGCCTTCGGCGAGGCCACCACGAAGTGGAACCGCGCCGGCCTGGCGCTGGCGGTGCTGGCGATCGGATTGATCGCCTGGGGGTGAGGCCGCCCGGGGTCGGATCCCATTCCAACGGAATGCGCTCTGACCCCTGCGTTTGAGACCCCGCGATGCCTTGGGGTCAGAGCCCATTCCGTTGGAATGGGATCCGACCCCTGCGTTTCCCCAAAGCAGTCGAGCATGGCTCGACTCTACAGAAAGCCGCCGGGCGTGCCCCGGCGAATCCTTACTTGCCGAAACCCAGCAGCAGCGGGTCGTGGTCGGAGCTGCGCCACGGGCCCGGCACGTTGCGGCCCTGGTAGCCGCTGGCGTCCTGCTCGTCGGCGTTGCTGTGCCATTCGGCGGCACCGCGCAGGCGCTTGGCCATGCCCGGGCTCAGCAGCGCGTGGTCGAGGCGGCCGGTATAGCCGTTGTAGACGTAGCTGTAGGGATGCTCGACCTTGGCCACCTTGAAGGCGTCCTGCCAGCCGAGGTCATGCAGGGTGCGGATCGGATCTTCCTGCGCATAGGCGTTGAAGTCGCCCAGCAGCACCGCGTCCTGGGCACCGGTGCCGGTCGGGTTGGTCTTCAGCCAGTCGTTCAACTGCTGCGCCGAGGCGACGCGGGTGGCGTTCCAGCAGCCCTGGCCGTCGTTGCGGTCGGCATCGGCGCCTGCAGCCTCGCGGCAGCCCTTGGACTTGAAGTGGTTGGCGACCACCACGAACGGCGCGCCCTGCTTGGCCTGGAACGCCTGGGCCAGCGGCACGCGGCTGTGCTCGACGAACGGGCCGCCGGTCAGCGTGGCCGGCTTGCCCAGCGGCTGCAGGCGGCTGCTGCGGTAGATGATGCCGACGCGGATCGGGTTGTCGCCCGGGCCGTTGCCGGCGTCGACGAAGCGCCAGTCGCCCTGCGCACCGCGGTCGCGGTTGAGCGCATCGACCAGTTCGGCGATGGCCGACTGCGGGCCGTAGCCGTCGTTTTCCAGTTCCATCAGCGCGGCGACATCGGCGCCGAGCGCGTTGACGGTGGTGACCAGCTTGGCCACCTGGGCCTTGTGTTCGTCCAGCGTACGCGCGCCGCGCAGGGTCGGGAAACCACCGCCCTGGCCATCACCGTTGAAGAAGTTCTCCAGGTTGAAGGCGGCGATGTACAGGTCGCCGGCCACCTTCGGCACCGCCGGGCGCTGCAGTTCCGGCAGCTTCAGCGTGCCCTGCACCTGCAGGCTGGGGCGGCCCTGTGCGTCCACGCGCACGATGCCTTCCACGTTGCGCAGCTGCATGCCGGTGCGCAGCACCGGGTTGCCGGCCAGGTACGGCACGCGGCCCGGGTCGCGGGCATCGCTGCCGTCATCGAGCACCAGGCGGCGGCGCTGGTTGTCAGCCATCACCTGTTCGATGCCGGCCGTGCCCGGCGCGGCCACTTCAGTGGGCTGCCAGAGGCGGCCATCGAAGGCCACGGTGAGCTGGCCGAAGCGCTCCAGGCCGTCGGTGCCGGCCAGGGTGAGCGGGGCGGCGATGCGCACGTGCTGGCCGTCCAGCGCGCGCCAGTCGGCCGGGGCCGTGGTCAGCACGACCGGGGCCTTGCTGCGGGCGGTGGTGGAGGTCGGGGTCGGCGCGGCCTGCGGCTGGGCCTGGGCAAAGGCGGTGGCCGGCAGCAGCAGGGACAGGGCAAGGGCGAGGGAACGGCGGCGCATCGACGGGCGACTCCACGAAATGGGCGCACAGACTAACCCCGAAATGTGCAGGCCCGCTTGCAGCGCAGGGCACGATGGGCGATCAGGCCTCGGTGGGCAAAGCCGGGTAGTGCCGGCCGCTGGCCGGCAACCGGCGGCGGGGGCGCGCGGGGGTAGAGTCGACTGTTAGTCGACTGCTCTTCGCTACGTTGCCGAAAAGCCCGCGCTGCGCGCGATAGTCGACTAGCAGTCGACTCTACCGCCGTTTGGCCGTTCCGCTATTCCGCCGTTTCCCGGTTTGGCCGTTCCGGCGGTTATTTCAGGTTGCCCAGCATCCAGTCCACGGTGGCGTGGATCTGCTCCTCGGTCAGCGCCGGGTTGCCGCCCTTGGGCGGCATGATCCCGCCATCCGGGCCGGTGTAGCCCTCGATGGCGTGCTTGTAGAGGGTGTCCTTGCCCTGCGCCAGGCGCTGGTCCCAGTGCGCGTGGTCAAGCGTGGGCGCCTGGCCGACACCAGTGGTGTGGCAGGCGGTGCAGAGGTTGTCGAAGATGACCTTGCCGTCCTTGGTGCCGCCGTAGGCGACCTGCGAAGCGGCCTTGGCCAGTGCGGCGGCCTTGGCCGCGGCCTGCGCGGCGGCGCCGGTGCTGCCGGCATACACCGCGCCAGTGGGCGAGATGCGCTGCTCGGTGCGTTTGGCCGCCGTGGGCGACACCTCGGGCGGAATCCGGGTGTGGATGTACGCCGCCAGGAGGATGAGACCGAGGGTGATGGCCGCCAGCAGCGCGATCACCATGGAGAAGCGTTTCAGGAACTCCAGATCGTAATTCCGCACTCTTCGTTACCCCTGGCTGATAGTCGTTGGACCACGGCTGAGCGACTGCGTGATGGGCCGAGTATAGAACGCGCTTCGCGTGCGACAACAGGCGTCGATGCTGGTGCGGTGCAGCATGCGGGTAGCGCTGGGCCACGCCCGGCGAGCGCGAAGCGCGGCAACAGCAGTCGAGGATGGCAACAGCCGCCGGGCATGGCCCGGCGCTACCGTTTTGCGGGGGCGCCGATCGCGCGCAGGCAGAAGCTGCAGATCGCGTCCACCAGCGCACCTTCGTCGCGGTGCACTTCGCGGCTGGGCGCGGTCGGGCCGACCATCGCTTCGGTGAAGGCACCAACCAGGCAGGCGGCCGTGGCATGCGCGTCCTGCGCGGGCAGTTCGCCGGCGGCCACGCCCTCTTCCACCAGGCGCAGGAACACATCACCGAAGGCGCGGCGCCCGCGCATGCGCTCGGCCTCCACGTCCGGGTCCACCGGCTCGACGATGAAGGCATGGGCCAGCCCCGGCCCGGCCAGGGCGCGGCGGACGAAGGCGGTGATCGCCAGGCGCAGGCGCTCGCTGGCCACCTCGGGGCCGCTGGCGATGCGCTCCATGATCTCCACCTCGTGGGCCACGGCGGCGTTGAGCACCTCCACGAACAGCTCGGCCTTGGACGGGAAGTGCCGGTAGATCAGCCCGGTGGACACCCCCGCCTGGGTCGCCACGGCGGTCACCGGGGCGTTGCGCCAGCCCCCGGCAGCGACCAGCTCGCGGGTCGCCAGCAGGATCCGTTCACGGGCCCCGGCCAGCCGTTCTTCCATCAATGCAGAGCGTTTGTAGGCCATATCCTGATTCTAGTTTCAATTTTTGAATTTGTATTCACTTCTTTCCCGAACCTCGCTACGCTGGGCCCATCGCCCGTGCTGGCCGCTGCCTTCAACAGCCACCAGCCTCCCCCTGACGGGTGCGTCCATTCCCCCACCTTCCTCGTGGAGCCGCCGCAATGCACGTGCCATCCCTGAACTTCGATCTTGGCGAAGATATCGACCTGCTGCGCCAGAGCGTGGCCCATTTTGCCGCTGCCGAGGTCGCTCCGCTGGCCGCCGAGGCCGATGCCACCAACCAGTTCCCGCTGGCCCTGTGGCCGAAGCTGGGCGAACAGGGCCTGCTCGGCCTCACCGTGGAAGAAGCATACGGCGGCACCGGCATGGGTTACCTGGCCCATGTGGTGGCGATGGAAGAGATTTCGCGCGCCTCCGGCGGCATCGGCCTCTCTTATGGCGCGCACTCCAACCTGTGCGTGAACCAGCTGCGCAAGAACGGCAACGAGGAACAGAAGCAGCGCTTCCTGCCCGGTCTGTGCAGCGGCGCGCTGGTCGGTGCGCTGGCGATGAGCGAGCCGGGCGCCGGTTCGGACGTGGTGTCGATGAAGCTGCGCGCGGACAAGCGCGGCGACCGCTACGTGCTCAACGGCAACAAGATGTGGATCACCAACGGCCCCGATGCCGACGTGCTGGTGGTCTACGCCAAGACCGACATGGCGGCCGGCGCCAAGGGCATCACCGCGTTCCTGGTCGAAAAGGGCATGAAGGGCTTCAGCACCGCGCAGAAGCTGGACAAGCTGGGCATGCGCTCCTCGCCCACCTGCGAGCTGGTGTTCCAGGACTGCGAAGTGCCGGAAGAGAACGTGCTGGGCCAGGTCGGCGGCGGCGTGCGCGTGCTGATGTCCGGCCTGGACTACGAGCGCGTGGTGCTGTCCGGTGGCCCGCTGGGCCTGATGGCCGCGGCCATGGACGTGGTGATGCCGTATGTGCACGAGCGCCACCAGTTTGGTGAAGCCATCGGCAGCTTCCAGCTGATCCAGGCCAAGATCGCCGACATGTACGTGGGCCTGGGTGCCTGCCGCGCCTATGTCTACGCCGTGGCGCGCGCCTGCGACCAGGGCCGCACCACCCGCCAGGACGCCGCCGGCGCCATCCTGTATGCCGCCGAGAAGGCCACCTGGCTGACCGGCCAGGCGATCCAGATCCTGGGCGGCAACGGCTACATCAACGAATACCCGACCGGCCGCCTGTGGCGCGACGCCAAGCTGTATGAAATCGGCGCCGGCACCTCGGAGATCCGCCGCATGCTGATCGGCCGCGAACTGTTCCAGCGCACCCTGTAAGGCCACTGCGATGACCGTTCTCAACAGCCAGCTGCAACCGGGCAGCGACACCTTCGAAAGCAACCGCGCCGCCATGCAGGCCGTGGTCGATGACCTGCACGCCACGCTGGCGCGCACCGCGCTGGGCGGCAACGAGGCCGCGCGCGCCAAGCACACCGCGCGCGGCAAGCTGCTGGTGCGCGACCGCATCGACGCCCTGCTCGACCCCGGCAGCGCCTTCCTGGAAATCGCGCCGCTGGCCGCGCACGGCATGTACGAAGACGCCGTACCCGCCGCGGGCGTGGTGGCCGGCATCGGCCGGGTCAGCGGTGTCGAATGCGTGATCGTGGCCAACGATGCCACCGTCAAGGGCGGCACCTACTACCCGATGACGGTGAAGAAGCACCTGCGCGCGCAGGAGATCGCCGAGCAGAACCACCTGCCCTGCATCTACCTGGTCGATTCCGGTGGCGCCTTCCTGCCGCTGCAGGACGAGGTCTTCCCCGACCGCGATCATTTCGGCCGCATCTTCTACAACCAGGCCAACCTGTCCGCACAGGGCATCCCGCAGATCGCCTGCGTGATGGGCAGCTGCACCGCCGGCGGCGCCTACGTGCCGGCGATGAGCGATGAAACGGTGATCGTGCGCGAGCAGGGCACGATCTTCTTGGGCGGTCCGCCGCTGGTGAAGGCCGCCACCGGTGAAGTGGTGACGGCCGAAGAACTGGGCGGCGCCGACGTGCACACGCGCATTTCCGGCGTGGCAGACCACATGGCCGACAACGACCTGCAGGCACTGGCACGGGTGCGCGCGATCATCGCCCAGTTGAACTGGCGCAAGCCGGAACCGGCGATGGCGGTGCAGCCCAGCGAGGAACCGCTGCTGCCGGCGCACGAGCTGTACGGGGTGATTCCGGCCGATACGCGCAAGCCCTACGACGTGCGCGAAGTGATCGCACGCCTGGTCGATGGCTCGCGTTTCGATGAGTTCAAGCCGCGCTATGGCGCCACGCTGGTCACCGGCTTCGCGCATCTGAACGGCTACCCGATCGGCATCATCGCCAACAACGGCATCCTGTTCTCCGAGTCCGCGCTGAAGGGCGCGCACTTCATCGAGCTGTGCACCCAGCGCAACATCCCGCTGGTGTTCCTGCAGAACATCACCGGCTTCATGGTCGGCCGCAAGTACGAACAGGGCGGCATCGCCAAGGACGGGGCCAAGCTGGTGATGGCCGTGGCCTGCGCCAAGGTGCCCAAGTTCACCGTGGTCATCGGCGGCTCGTTCGGTGCCGGCAACTACGGCATGTGCGGCCGCGCCTATTCGCCCAACTTCCTGTGGATGTGGCCGAACGCGCGCATCGGCGTGATGGGCGGCGAACAGGCCGCCAGCGTGCTGGCCACGGTCAAGCGCGATGGCATCGAAGCCAAGGGCGGGCAGTGGCCGGCGGCGGAAGAAGACGCCTTCAAGGCGCCGATCCGCGACCAGTTCGAACAGCAGGGCCACCCCTACTACGCCAGCGCGCGCCTGTGGGATGACGGCGTGATCGATCCGGTCGACACCCGCCGCGTCCTGGCCCTGGCCCTGTCGGCAAGCCTCAACGCCGCCCCGCAGCAGACGCGCTTCGGCGTGTTCCGCATGTGACCCGTGCCATGACCGAGCAAGCTCCCATGAAGCCCGTTGCCATGTTCAGCAAAATCCTCATCGCCAACCGTGGCGAGATCGCCTGCCGCGTCATCGCCACCTGCCGTCGCCTCGGCATTGCCACCGTGGCGGTGTATTCCGATGCCGACCGCAACGCGCGCCACGTGCGCCTGGCCGACGAGGCCATCCACATCGGCGCGGCTGCCGCGCGCGAGAGCTACCTGCGCGGCGACGTGCTGCTGGACGCCGCACGCCGCAGCGGCGCGCAGGCGATCCACCCCGGCTACGGCTTCCTCTCCGAGAACGCCGATTTCGCCGATGCCTGTGCCGCCGCCGGCATCACCTTCATCGGCCCGCCGGCCAGCGCCATCCGCGCGATGGGCGACAAGAGCGCGGCCAAGGCGCTGATGGCCAAGGCCGGCGTGCCGCTGACCCCGGGCTACCACGGTGACCAGCAGGAGCCCGCGTTCCTGCGCGCGCAGGCCGATGCCATCGGCTACCCGGTGCTGATCAAGGCCAGCGCCGGTGGCGGTGGCAAGGGCATGCGCAAGGTCGAACGCAGCGAAGACTTCGTCGATGCGCTGGCCAGCTGCCAGCGCGAGGCCGCCTCGGCCTTCGGCAACGACCACGTGCTGGTGGAAAAGTACGTCGAGCGCCCGCGCCACATCGAGATCCAGGTGTTCGGCGATTCCCACGGGGATGCGGTCTACCTGTTCGAGCGCGACTGCTCGGTGCAGCGCCGCCACCAGAAGGTGCTGGAAGAAGCCCCGGCACCGGGCATGAGCGCCGAGCGCCGTGCAGCGATGGGCAAGGCGGCGGTCGATGCCGCGCGCGCGGTGGGCTATGTCGGTGCGGGCACGGTGGAGTTCATCGCCGGCCCGGACGGCGATTTCTACTTCATGGAAATGAACACCCGCCTGCAGGTCGAACATCCGGTGACCGAGTACATCACCGGTACCGACCTGGTGGAATGGCAGCTGCGCGTGGCCGCTGGCCAGCCGATGCCGCTGCGCCAGGAACAGCTGGCCATCCACGGCCATGCCATCGAAGCACGCCTGTATGCCGAAGATGCCGATCGTGGCTTCCTGCCGTCCACCGGCACCCTGCGCCGCCTGCGCCTGCCGGCGCCCTCGGCGAACGTGCGCGTGGATACCGGCGTGGAAGAAGGCGACAGCATCACCCCGTACTACGATCCGATGATCGCCAAGCTGATCGTCTGGGACGTGGACCGCGAGGCCGCGCTGCGCCGCATGAGCCAGGCCCTCGCGGACTGCCAGGTGGTGGGCGTGACCACCAATGCCGGTTTCCTGCGTCGCCTGGTGAACACCGATTCGTTCGCGCACGCGAAGCTCGACACCGCGCTGATCGAACGCGAGCAGGCCGCGCTGAATGCCGTGGGCGACAGCGACGATGCGCTGTGGCAGCTGGCAGCCATCGCCGCCGTAGCCAGCACCGCGCGTGCGGGCAGCGATGCACGCGATCCGCATTCGCCGTGGCAGGCACAGGACGGTTGGCGTCTGGGTGCTTCGGCACCGCGTGTGCTGCCGCTGCAGCAGGGTGAGCGCACGCACACGCTGAAGGTGTGGGCGCAGGCCGATGGCTGGCGCATGCAGCGCGATGATGCTGCACCGGCCACGGTGCTCGGCAGCGCCGACGGCCAGCGCATGGGCGTGCAGCTGGACGGTCGCCGCTGGCAGCTGCAGCTGCTGCGCGAAGGCGACCAGCTGTATCTGTTCGGCGCCGATGGCCAGCACCGCTTCACCCTGCACGACCCGGTCGGTGAATCAGACAACGCCACCGCCGATGCCGGCAGCCTGCTGGCACCGATGCCGGGGAAGATCGTGGCCACCCTGGTCGAGGCCGGTACCCAGGTGAAGCGCGGCACGCCGCTGGTGGTGCTGGAAGCGATGAAGATGGAGCACACCCTGCAGGCGCCGGCGGATGGCACGGTGAAGGGCTATCGCGCCAAGGCCGGTGACCAGGTGGGCGACGGCGCCGTGCTGGTGGATTTCGAAGCCGCTTGAGAAGTGGGAAGGACGGACGCGCGCTCAGCCGGCGCGCGTCCAGACCTCGCCGGCCGGGTCCAGCTCGGCCGTTTCCATGCTTGCCGCGCGCCAGCCGAAACCACACATCGCCAATGCGCCCTGCTGCACCGGGTCCAGCTGCAGCACCGGTTCCAGGCAGCGCTCGTTGATCGCGCCGGTGATGAAGGCGCCCAAGCCCAGGTCGGTGGCCGACAGGTACATCGTCTGCGACAGGTGCCCCGCTTCGAGTGCGATCACGCGGTAACCCTTGGCGTGGCGGCGGTACTTCCAGAACGTGCGGTCGAAGCGCGGCACCAGGGTCACCAGGCAGTGCGCATTGGCAAACCAGTGCTGCTGGCCCAGTGCTTCCATGGCGAACGCACGCAGTCCCATCGGCGGATCCGGCAGGCGCAGCAGGCGGTGCCCGTCCAGCAGGTAGCGATACACACCCGGCGCCACGCCCTCCACGTTCTGCACCACCAGGTACGCCTCGGTGGGATGCAGGCCGCCGCCGGAGGGGCTGCTCTTCTTCTGGAAACGCAGGTCATCGCTGACCTGCACATGGGCGCGTGCACCGAACACGCGCGCCAGCATGGTGGAGAACAGCGCCATCGGCAGTGGCCGGTGCTCATCGAAGTTGCGGCAGGTCGCGCGCCGCGCCAGCAGCGCATCGAAATCGGTGTCGTCCTGCAGCGGCAGCACCTGGCTTTCGGCATCGGCCGCCACCGCGGTCGGTGCCGGCGGCGGCCCCAGCACCTCACGCATGCCCACGGCGGTATCGGTACCGGAGTCGCGTGTGTTCTTCACGGCATCGACGCCGTCCCACCGGGTGAACGCATGCAGCACCGCCGCCAGCGGATGCCAGTACGCCTCGCGCTGGCGATCATCGGCCTGGCGGACCTGCAGCGCCGCGTCATCGGCGGGTGATGCACTGACCAGCAGGCCCAGGCGCAGCAGCGCCTCGCAGGCGGCGCGCTCGTCCTCGTCCGCAGGCAGGTCCTGCCACTGGCTGGCGCCGATGCGGCCCAGCAATTCGCGCTGTACGGCATCCACGTCCACCGGCTCGCCCAGATGCGGAGCCAGTGCCACCCAGCGCATCTGGCGGCGGATGCCGTTGCCGCCGGAGAGCAGGTCCTGCAGATCGAAGTCGGCGCTCTCGCGCGGTTCCAGCAGCAGGATCTCGCAACGTCGGATGCGGGCGGAAGACACGGCAGGATCTACGGACATGGCATCGGATTCGAAAGGGCGCAGTTCACTAGCGGCCGCCGCCGACGGAACTTCATCGCGCACTCAAGTGCGGGCTGCGTGGGCCGATCTAACAACGCTTGTCCACTTCTTCCGTCGCCGTTCCCGAGGTTCTTCGTGTCCCTGCCTACCCTGCCCGCGCCGATCGCCATGGCGCTGATCTGCGCGCTCGCTGAAGACGATGCGTTCCGCGCGCTGTTCGCTTCCAACCCTGCTTCTGCCCTGGTCAGCCTTGGCCTGCCTGCCGCTGATGCGGAACTGCTGAAAGTGTGCTGCCACGTCAACCAGCTGGCCTCCAAGGAAGCCATCCATGATGCCAAGCAGGAACTGCAGACGATGCTGACCCGGGAGCTCGGTCAGCTGGTTCCGGCGCTGGATGCCAGCCCGGGCCCGGGCTGGACCCTCAAGGGACCGTAATCGCGGCCGCCGTCGGCTCCGGCCGGCGGCGCAGCGTGGCAGCCACGCCTGCGGCGCGGTTGCTGTCGAGGACGTTGAGCGGCTGCAGGCAGTACGCGCAGTCCACCTCGGCATAGGCACGGCCGCGGTTGCCGGCCAGGTAGTCCGCCTGCGCGAGTGCCTGCGCATTGGCGCCCTTGGCCAGGTACGCATCCATCGCGGCCACGCGGGTCTGGAAGCTGGCCTGCCCGGTCAACCAGGGCGCCAGCATGGCCAGCGCCTCATCCGGCTTTTTCTGGTGCGTGGCCAGGCTGGCCCGCACCACGGCCATCGTTTCCGCAACCGGCGGCTGACCCAACACCTCATTGATCGGGGACAAGCGGGCAAGCACCCGCTCCACCAGCGCGGTGTCACCCATCCGCACCGACAACAGGGCCGACGCCAGTGCCACCATCGCGTCATCGCCACCGTCGGCCGGGGCCCTGTTGTCTACCCGTCGCAGGGCGCTGTCTACGTTGTGGCGCAGCTGTGCACGCGTTGCATCATCATCGCCGGCGCCCCACAGCGCGGTTGCCAGTGGCACCAGCATCACCTGCTGGTCGAACCCCGACGCGCTGGCGAACTGCGAGTTGCCGTCGCGGGCGATCTGCACCGCGTGCGTCCACTGCTTGCGGTCGACGGCGATGCTGGTGCGTTCGATGACCACGTGGCGGGACGGTGCCGCGCGATCAAGCAGCGATTCTGCAGCCGCGTAGTTGCGCAGGCTGGCCTCGGCCGACCCCAGGTAGCGGTTGCTGGCGGTGCGCCCGCCATCGATGGCGCGCTTGAAGGCCTGGCGGGCGCCGGTGACATCGCCGCGCGCCACCAGGATGCGACCCAGGAGATCGTGCGCCACGTTGCTGAGTTCAAACCGCGGATCCGCTGCGTGCCGCGCGTAGGGCAGCGATTCCTCGAACCGGTTCTCCGCATAGAGCCACAGGGCTGCGTTGTACTGCGCGGCGAAGTAGTCCGGATACAGGCTGGACAGGCGCCGCCATGCATCGGAGGCCTGCCCGCGGTCGCGCAGCGTTGCCGCCCACGCGTCCAGATAGAGTGCCTCGCGTGTGGGCAGGCGGCGCTTGAGGCTCTTGGCGGTGTCCACCGCCTGCATCGCCCCGGAAAGATCATCCACCGCGAAGCGCGCACGGACCTGCGCCATCCAGGCCAGGGCAAATTCCGGATCCAGCTCCACCGCCTGCTGGAACATGGCCAGCGCACCCTGGTAATCGTTGCGGGCGTAAAGCTTCTGGCCGAGCGAATAGGCGCGCAGCGCATCCAGGCTGCCGGTGGTGACCGCAGGCAGCGGCGTAGAATCCTGCTCGACCTGCTCCAGCGTCTCGCCCAGGCGGCCGCGCAGGCGCGCCACCACGTCATCGGTGGAAGCGAGCAGGGATTCCAGGCCACGGCCATCGGCCGATTCGACGGCGAGCGTGGCACGGCTGGCCGGATCCACCACGCCCACGCTCAGGCGCAGGCGACCGCCGGCTTCGGACAGCGTTGGCATCAACACGACCCGCGCGCCCACGCGCTGGGCAATCTCGGAGGCATTGTTCGCATCCAGCGGCGCATCCAGCGAGGCGCGCATCTGCTGCAGCACGCTGCGCGCTTTCAGGTCGCTGATCACGTTGACGTAGCGCGACTGTTCCAGGCTGATGCGCAGTGCCTGCTGGGTGGAACCATCCAGCAGGGTCTCACCGGTCAGGTTGCGCAGATCGCCGACCACCACCCAGTCGCGCTCGGCAAAGGCGATGGCCGGTTGCGGCCGGGTCAGCAACCAACCGCCGACCAGCAGCGCTGCGGCCAGGGTGACTTCGGCAGTCATCACCAGCGGCTGCCGCCAGACCGGGATGTCACGCGATGCCTTCGCGGTCTGTCGCGGGCGTCCCAGACCGCGCGTCGCCGGGTCGTGCAGGCCGAACACTTCCATCGACTGCGCCACGCCCTTGAAGCGCCAGCGCCCGAAGGACTTCCACTTCAGCCCCTGCGCGACTTCGCCCAGATCGCCGGCGGCGCGGCGCACCATCGATTCGGCGGTGGCCGACACCAGGAACTGGCCGGGCTGCGCCAGCTGCATCAGGCGCGCGGCCATCGGCTTGGCCAGGCCTTCCACTTCCACCGGCTTGGCCCCCAGCGCGATCGACTCGGCGCTGTTGTTCCACAGCAGCACTTCACCCACGTGCAGGCCGATGCGTGCGCGCAGCAGGATGTTGCGCTTGCCGCCCAGCGCCTGCAGGCCGCGCTGGTAATCCAGTCCGAAACCGAGGGCATCCACCGGGCGTTCGAACAGCATGAACAGACCATCGGAGCGGTCGATCTGCTGGCCGTTCCAGCGCTGCTGCAGGGCCATCACCAGGCGGTCATGGTCCTGGAACAGCTCAGCCGCCGCGGCGTCTCCCATCCGTTCCACCAGCAGGGTGGAATCGCACAGATCGGTGAACAGCAGGGCACGCAGCTGCGTGGTGTGCGGAGTCGATGTTCCGGAATCGCCGTTCATCGCCACAGTCTCCGCTCACTGTCCGTCCGTAGGGTCAGCCCAATGCAGGCAGTTGCCGCCGGCGCGCTTGGCCCGGTACAGCGCACGGTCCGCGCCTGCATACCATTCACTCCAGTCCGCATCGGCCGCCAGCAGGCTGACGCCGATGCTGGCCGGGGTGACGTGCGGGTTGCCATGGCTGCGTTCGAGCAGGCCATGCACCGCGCTGAGGATGAACTCGGCTGCGTGCTGGGCCGCCTCGCGATCGGCATGGCGCAGGATCAGGCAGAACTCATCACCGCCCAGGCGGCAGGCCAGGTCGTGTTCGCCGGCCATCGAGCGCAGGATGTTGCCCATGCTCTGCAGCACGCGGTCACCGGCCTGGTGGCCGTGGCGGTCGTTGACCTGCTTGAAGCGGTCACAGTCGATCAGCAGCAGCGCCTGCGGTGCGCCCTGCGGCTGGCTGCGGCATTCCTGCAGGTACAGGGTCAGGCCGCGGCGGTTGTGCAGGCCGGTCAGTTCATCGGTACGCACCAGCTCGCGCGTGTGGGTCAGCTGATGGGTGGTGATGTACAGGTTGTCCAGCGCGGTTTCCAGATCGTGGTTGCGCCGGCGGAGCTGGCTGATCAGGGCCTGTTCGTTGGTCAGCACGCGCATGATCGTGCGGCGCAGGAAGTAGGCCACCAGCCCCGGATCGGATTCGACCAGGCAATGGAAATCGGCCGGGCCCAGTTCCAGCACGTGGCAGTCTTCGATCACGCGCGCGCCGGCGCTGCGCGGATGGTCCCCCACCAGCAGGCCCAGTTCACCGAAGAACTCATGTCGTCCCAGCGTCTTGGTCACCAGGTCCTCGCCGAAATCCAGTTCGATCAATCCTTCCACGATGACGTACATGCCATCGCCGCGGTGGCCGCGGTGGAACAGCCATTGCCCGGCCTCGACCTTCAGGGGCCGCGCGAAGCGCGCAAAGAGGGCGACTTCCTCGTCCGACAACAGGGCGTGCACGATCTCGGCCATCGCCACCTGGGCGATACCGGTCGTCATGTCGATGTTCTCGGCCGCACCCCTGCCGGTCATTTCCCGCCGCCAGCGTCCCCTGGTGAGGAGCGGAGCATAGCAGTGAATCAAACTGTGCGCGTCTTCTCATTTTTCATGAAGACACCACGATCGGGGCCGAACAGGCGGGCAACCCGCATTCATGAGGGTAGTTCAGGGGCGGCGGCACCCCGGACACAACAACGCCGGCAGGTCCCCCGACCTGCCGGCGTCGTCTGGCCCTTCACTGGCCACCCTGATGGGTTCGAAGGCCCGGGTAGAGTCGAGCTTGCTCGACTGCCCTGGCTTCGGGTGCGGTCACGTCAGTCGAGCAAGCTCGACTCTACGGGGTCGAGGTGGGGTCAGGCGGCGCGCTCGCTGCGGCCGCCATGGAACTGCTCTTCCTCGGTCGAGCCGGTCAGCGCAGTGGTCGAGGACTGGCCCTGCTGGATGGTCTGGGTGACCGCATCGAAGTAGCCGGTGCCGACCTCGCGCTGGTGCTTGACCGCGGTGAAGCCGCGCTCGGCCGCTTCGAACTCGGCTTCCTGCAGTTCCACGAAGGCGCTCATCTGGCGGCGCGCATAACCGTGGGCCAGATTGAACATGCCGTAGTTCAGCGCGTGGAAGCCGGCCAGGGTGATGAACTGGAACTTGTAGCCGTAGCTGCCCAGCTCGCGCTGGAACTTGGCGATCGTGGCGTCGTCCAGGTTCTTCTTCCAGTTGAAGCTGGGAGAGCAGTTGTAGGCCAGCAGCTTGCCGGGGAACTTCGCATGGATCGCCTCGGCGAACTTCCGCGCGAACTCCAGGTCCGGCTTGCCGGTCTCGCACCACACCAGGTCGGCATAGGGGGCGTAGGCCAGGCCACGGCTGATCGCCTGGTCCAGGCCGTTGCGGGTCTTGTAGAAGCCTTCCACGGTGCGCTCGCCGGTGGTGAACGGCTGGTCGTTGCCGTCGATGTCACTGGTCAGCAGGTCGGCGGCTTCGGCATCGGTGCGCGCCACCAGCAGGGTCGGCACGCCCAGCACGTCGGCAGCCAGGCGCGCGGCGTTGAGCTTCTCGATGGCCTCACGGGTCGGCACCAGCACCTTGCCACCCATGTGCCCGCACTTCTTCACCGAGGCCAGCTGGTCCTCGAAGTGCACGCCGGCGGCACCGGCTTCGATCATCGCCTTCATCAGCTCGAAGGCGTTGAGCACGCCGCCGAAGCCGGCCTCGGCATCGGCCACGATCGGCTGCAGGAAGTCGATGTCATCCTTGCCTTCGGCATGGTGCAGCTGGTCGGCGCGCAGCAGGGTGTTGTTGATGCGCTTTACCACCGCCGGCACCGAATCGGCCGGGTACAGCGACTGGTCCGGGTACATCTGCCCGGCCAGGTTGGCATCGGCCGCCACCTGCCAGCCGGACAGGTAGATCGCCTTCAGACCGGCCTTGACCTGCTGCATGGCCTGGTTGCCGGTCAGCGCGCCCAGCGCATTGACGAACTCGCGCTCGTGCAGCGACTTCCACAGCTTTTCCGCGCCCAGCCGGGCCAGCGAATGCTCGATGTGGACGGTGCCACGCAGGCGCACCACGTCGGCGGCGCTGTAGTTGCGCTGGATGCCTTCCCAGCGCGGGTGGGTGTCCCAGTCGTGCTGGATCTGTTCGGCAGTGGGCAGGGTGCTCATGTCTTTCTCCAGTTCGGTGTTGTAGAGCCGGGCGCTGCCCGGCTGGGATGGATGGGGGAAGCAGGCCGTCAGTCGATGCGTGCGTAGGCCGGCAGGGTCAGGAAATCGGTCAGTTCGTCGCTGCGGCTCAGTTCGCCCAGCAAGGCGATGGCTTCGCCGATGCGGGCGCCACCGGGCAGCGCGCGGGTATCGCCCAGCCGCGCCGGCAGCTGGGCCAGGGCGGTGTCGAGCAGCGGCAGGTCGATGGCGGTGCCGTCGTCCAGCTGCTGGCCCGGCGTGTGCAGCCACTGCCACAGCTGGCTGCGGCTGATCTCGGCAGTGGCCGCGTCTTCCATCAGGTGGTGGATCGGCACGCAGCCGTTGCCGTCCAGCCACGCAGCCAGGTAGCGCACGCAGACTTCGACGTTGCCCTCGAAACCGGCGCGGGTGATGCTGCCCGGCGGCCGCGCGATCAGTTCATCGCGGCCCACCCGCACGTCCTGGCGCAGCACCTGGTGCTGGTTCGCGGTGGGCATGTGTTCGTCGAAGATGGCCATCGCCACCGGGATCAGCGCCGGGTGCGCGACCCAGGTGCCGTCGTGGCCGGCACTGACTTCGCGCAGCTTGTCGGCGCGCACCCGGGCCATGGCCTGCTCGTTGGCGGCGGCATCGCTGTTGATCGGGATCTGCGCGGCCATGCCGCCCATCGCATGCGCGCCACGGCGGTGGCAGGTCTGGATCAGCAGTTCCGAATACGCCTTCAGGAACGGCTGGGTCATGGTCACCTGGCCACGCTCGGGCAGCACGCGGTCGGCGTGGCGGCGGAAGGTCTTCAGGTAGGAAAAGATGTAATCCCAGCGGCCGCAGTTCAGGCCGACGATGCGCTCGCGCAGGGCGTGCAGGATCTCGTCCATCTCGAACACCGCCGGCAGCGTTTCGATCAGCACGGTCACCTTGATCTGGCCGTGCGGCAGGCCGAGCATGCCTTCGATGTGCGACAGCGCGGTCTCCCACAGCGCGGCCTCTTCCATGCTCTGCAGCTTGGGCAGGTAGAAGTACGGACCGCGATCCTTGGCCTGCAGCGTGCGGGCATTGTGGAAGGCGAACACCGCCGCATCGAACAGGCCGCCGGCGATGAACTGCCCATCGACGCGCACGTGCTTCTCGTCCAGGTGCCAGCCACGCGGGCGCACGATCAGCACCGCCTGTTCCTCAAAGGGGCGCAGGGTGTAGTGCTTGCCCGGCCTGCCGTTGGCGGCCGGCGCGGTGAATTCCAGATCGCCGCGCACGGCGGCCGCCAGCGACTGCTGCCCGGCCAGCAGGTTGCGCCAGGTCGGCGAGGTCGAATCCTCGAAGTCGGCCATGAACACCTTGGCGCCGGAGTTCAGCGCGTTGATGACCATCTTCGGGTCGGTCGGGCCGGTGATCTCGACGCGGCGGTCCTGCAGCGCGGCCGGCAGCGGGGCCACGCGCCAGTCGCCGCTGCGGATCGCGGCGGTATCGCTGCGGAAGTCCGGCAGGCCGCCCTGGTCGAAGAACGCCTGGCGCTCGCGGCGGGCCTGCAGCCGCGCCTGCCGGCCCGGTTCCACCGCCCGGTGCAGCGAGACCAGCAGGGCCAGCAGCGGTGCCGGCAGCACGGTCTCCTGGCCGGCCACGCGGGTCGCCAGGGCGATACCGGGGGTGGCCTTGGCGGGGGTGGAGGAAACGGCGGAAGCAACGGCGGACATGGGGCGACTCCAGCGGTGGGGGAACGCCCCCAAAGTGCCGCCCGTGCCGAGTATTTGGCAAAACAGTTTTTGCAATGTTCCACATAAGGTGTGCTAATACTTATGACGCCATGACCACGCGCAGCCCGCCAAGTCCGCGTTTTTCCTACAAATCCGACCGGCTGAAGCCGCTGCGGGCGTTCTGCCAGACAGTGCGCCTGGGCTCGGTCTCACGGGCGGCTGAGGCGCTGTTCGTCAGCCAGCCGGCGATCAGCCTGCAGCTGCAGGCGCTGGAACGTGAGTTGGGGGTGCCGCTGTTCGAGCGCAGCGGGCGCCGCCTGGTGCCCAGCCGCGAGGGCCAGGTGCTCTACGAAATGGCGCAGCCGCTGGTGGAAAGCCTGGACGGGCTGGAAGCGCGCTTCCGCGACAAGGTGCGCGGGCTGGACGCGGGCGAGCTGAACATCGCCGCCAACAGTTCAACCATCCTCTACCTGCTGCCGAAGATCGTCGAACGCTTCCGCCTGCACCATCCGGACGTGCGCCTGACCCTGCACAACGCGATCAGCGCCGATGGCACCGACCTGCTGCGCGAGGATGCGGCCGACCTGGCAATCGGGTCGATGACCGACGTGCCGGCCGACTTGACCTATGCGCCGGCCTATCGCTTCGAGCAGGTGCTGATCGCGCCACACGATCATCCGCTGGCCAGTGGTGGCGAGCTGGAGCTGGCCGACATCGCGCGTTACCCGCTGGTGCTGCCGCCGAAGCGGCAGATCACCTACCGGCTGGTGGACCAGGTGTTCCAGCGCCACCGCATTGCGTACACGGTGGCGCTGGAGGTGGGCGGCTGGGAGGTGATCAAGCAGTACGTGGCGATGGGCATGGGCATTTCCATCGTGCCGGCGCTGTGCCTGCATGAGAGCGACCACGAGCGGCTGGCCGCGCGGTCGATGAAGCGCTGGTTCCCGGAGCGCAGTTACGGGGTGATCGTGCGGCGGGGCAAGGCGTTGTCGGCGCAGGCGCGGGCGTTTGTGGAGCTGATCCAGCCGGAGTTGTTCAGTCCGCGCGATTACGACCAGAGCGGGCATTCCGAGCGGTAGGGGTGTTGTGGGTTGCAGGGCTACCGCCCTGCACCTGCAGAGGCCACATCAACGGCAACAGCGGGCATTCCGTGGGATGGCGGGGGGGGGGGGGGGGGGGGGGGGGGGGGGGGGG
>NZ_JACVTV010000079.1:0-20576 GCF_016624625.1 Stenotrophomonas sp. S41
GTCCCCCCGCCCCCCCACACCCCCCCCCCCCCCCCCCAACCCTCAGTACCCCAGCGTTTGCCGTTGACCTTGGCGTTAGCGGGTGCAGGGCAGCAGCCCTGCCAAGCCCCCAATCCCAAATTTGACGCACTGCGCAAGAATGCGCTAATGTACTAGCGCGCTATTACATTGATGCAAGAACTCCACCCCGTGAAAGCCCGCCCCGACATCGCCGCCAAAGACCCCCAGGCCGACCTCGACTCCCTGGCCCAGGCCTTTGCCGCCCTGCGCGAACCCGACCAGGTGCTCGCCTTCCTGCGCGACCTCTGCACCCCGGCCGAGCTCGAAGCCATGGCCGACCGCTGGAAGGTCGTCCCCCTGCTGCAGCAGGGCGTGCCCTACCGCGAGATCCACGAACGAACCGGCGTCAGCGTGACCACCACCGGACGGGTGGCACGCACCCTCGAGCATGGCCATCGAGGCTATGCCGCCGCCGTCGACCGCCTTGCTTCGCGCTGATCCGCGCCCCGTTCCGAACTTAGAGACCTCCCCCATGAGTGCAACCCAGGCAGCGCCGGCACGTGACCGGCTGCGTATCGCCATCCAGAAGAGTGGCCGTCTGGCCGAACCCGCCCGCAACCTGCTCAGCGCCTGCGGCCTGAGCTGGCGCGAAAGCCGCGACAAGCTGTTCTGCTACGGCGAATCGCTGCCGGTGGACCTGCTGCTGGTGCGCGACGACGACATTCCCGGCCTGATCGCCGACGGCGTCTGCGACCTCGGCATCGTCGGCCGCAACGAACTGGACGAGCAGGCCGCCGCACGCCGCCAGATCGGCCTGCCCGACGCCTACCAGGCCCTGCGTGGGCTCGGCTTCGGCCAGTGCCGTCTGATGCTGGCCGTGCCCGAGGAATGGCAGTGGGAAGGCCCGGCGCAGCTGGCCGGCACCCGCATCGCCACCAGCTACCCGGCCATCCTCAAGCAGTGGCTGGCCGAGCAGGGTGTGGACGCACAGGTGGTCGAACTCTCCGGCTCGGTGGAAATCGCACCGCGCCTGGGCACCGCCGAACTGATCTGCGACCTGGTTTCCAGCGGCGCCACCCTGCGCGCCAACCAGCTCACCCCGGTGCACAACCTGCTGGACAGCGAAGCCGTGCTGGCCGGTGCGGTGCGCGTGCCGGACGATGCCCGCGCCGGGCTGCGCAGCATGCTGCTGCGGCGTCTGGACGGCGTGGTGCAGAAGCAGGATCGCAAGCTGCTGATGTTCCGCGCCAGCGAGGACCGCGTGGACGCGCTGGCGCAGCTGCTGGCCGATGCCGAACCGCTGGTGCGTTTGCCTGCTGATGGCGGTGCACTGCGCCTGCAGACCATGTGCCCGGGTCCGCTGACCTGGCAGCGCATGGAAGAACTGGAGCGCGCCGGCGCACAGGGCCTGATGGTACTGAGCGTGGAGCGGTCGCTGGCATGAATCGTCTGATCTGGTCACAACTCGATGAAGCCGCCCGCAGCGCGGCGCTGACCCGCCCGGTGCAGACCGTGGCGCAGCAGACCCGTGATGCCGTGGCCGCGCTGATCGCGCAGGTGCGGGCACAGGGCGACGAGGCGCTACGCGCCATCACCGCACGTTTCGATCGCGTCGAACTGCCTTCCTTCGAAGTCAGCGAGGCGGAGTTCGCTGCGGCCGAAGCCGCCGTGCCGGCCGAACTGCGCCAGGCCATGGTCGAAGCCGCCGCGCGCATCACCCGCTTCCACGAAGCGGGCATGGGCAAGGGCTATGCGGTGGAAACCGCGCCCGGCGTGGTCTGCGAACGCATGCTGCGGCCGATCGGCCGCGTCGGCCTGTACGTGCCGGCCGGCAGCGCACCGCTGCCGTCCACCGCGCTGATGCTGGGTGTGCCGGCGCAGCTGGCCGGTTGCCCGCAGGTCGTGCTGTGCACGCCGCCGCGCGCCGATGGCACGGCCGATCCGGCGGTGCTGGTGGCCGCGCGCCTGACCGGCGTGCAGCGCGTATTCAAGCTGGGCGGTGCCCAGGCCATCGCCGCGATGGCCTATGGCACGGACAGCATTCCGGCCTGCGACAAGCTGTTCGGGCCGGGCAACAGTTTCGTCACCGAAGCCAAGCAGCAGGTCGCGCAGGACGGCGCCGCCGCCATCGACATGCCGGCCGGTCCTTCGGAAGTGCTGGTCATCGCCGATGCCGGTGCCAGTCCGGCGTTCGTGGCCGCTGACCTGCTGTCGCAGGCCGAGCACGGCCCGGATTCGCAGGTGCTGCTGCTGACCGACGATGCGGCGATGCTCGCTGCGGTCGAGGCAGAAGTGGAGCGCCAGGTCGCGCTGCTGCCGCGCCAGGAGATCGCACGCCAGGCCCTGTCGGCCTCACGCCTGATCCAGGTCGATACGCTGGCGGAGGCCTTCGCGATCAGCAACCGCTACGCACCCGAGCACCTGATCCTCGCCCTGCGCGAACCGCGTGACTGGCTGGACCAGGTGCAGGCTGCCGGCTCGGTTTTCCTCGGTGATTACACCCCCGAAGCACTGGGCGACTACTGCAGCGGCACCAACCACGTGCTGCCCACCGCCGGTGCCGCGCGTGCCTACAGCGGCGTCAGCGTCGCCAGCTTCCAGAACCTGATCAGCGTGCAGAGCGCCAGCGCCGCCGGCCTCGCCGCGATCGGCGGCTGCGCGCGCATCATCGCCAGCGCCGAAGGCCTGGACGCGCACGAACGTGCGGTGGCCCTGCGCATGGAGGCTGCCGCATGAGCGCCGTCATCGATGACGTGCTGGCGCTGGTGCGCCCGGACCTGCAGGCCTTTGCCGGCTACAGCTCGGCGCGCAGCGCGGCCGTGCAGGGCGAGGTGTGGTTGAATGCCAACGAATCGGCCTGGGCCAATCCAGCCGACAGCGCCGGCAGCAGCCGACGCTACCCCGAGCCGCAGCCGCTGGCGCTGCGCGAAGGCCTGGCGGCGCTGTATGGCGTGCAGCCGCAGCAGCTGCTGGTCGGGCGGGGCAGCGACGAGGCCATCGACCTGCTGGTGCGCGCCCTGTGCGTGCCCGGCCGTGACGGTGTTCTGGTGACCTCGCCGGTGTTCGGCATGTACGCGGTCTGTGCGCGCCTGCAGGGTGCGCCGTTGATCGACGTGCCGCTGGTCGATGGCGAAGACGGCCTGCGTGCCGACCTCGACGCGGTCATCGGCACGGCACAGGCGCAGGGCGCCAAGCTGGTGTTCCTGTGCGCGCCGTCCAACCCGGCCGGCAGCGATATCGGCCTGGCCGAAATCGAACGCGTGGCCACCGCGCTGCGCGGGCAGGCCCTGGTGGTGGTCGACGAGGCCTACGTCGAATATGCGCAGCGCGCGTCGGCGACCACGCTGCTGGCCGCGCACGCCAACGTCGCCGTGCTGCGCACGCTGTCGAAGGCGCACGCACTGGCTGCGGCGCGCATCGGCACCCTGATTGCTGCGCCGGAACTGATTGCCGTGCTGCGTCGCTGCCAGGCGCCGTACCCGGTGCCGACACCGTGTGCCGAGCTGGCCGTGCAGGCCCTGCAGCCGGCCGCGCTGGCGCGTACCGCCGAGCGCGTGGCCACGGTCATCGCCGAGCGCGACCGTCTGTTTGCCGCGTTGCCGGGCCTGCCCGGCGTGCGTCGCGTGTACCGCTCGTCCGGCAACTACCTGCTGGTCCGCTTCGCCGATGCGCAGGCCGCGTTCGATACGCTGCTGGCCGCCGGCGTGGTGGTGCGTGACCAGCGCGCCGCGCCGCAGCTGGGCGATGCCCTGCGCATCAGCATCGGCAGTCCAGAAGAAAACGACCGCGTGCTCGCGGCCCTGTCGGCCCGGAGGGCTGCTGCATGACCCCCATCCTGTTCATCGACCGCGACGGCACCCTCATCGAGGAGCCGGCCGACTTCCAGATTGACGCCTACGAAAAGCTGCGCTTCGTGCCGCAGGTGATCCCCGCGCTGCTGAAGCTGCGCGACGCCGGCTACCAGTTCGTCATCGTCACCAACCAGGACGGCCTGGGCAGCGAAAGCTACCCGCGCGCCAGCTTCGATGGCCCCAACGACCTGATGCTGCAGATCTTCGAAAGCCAGGGCATCAGCTTCCGTGACGTGCTGGTGGACTGCAGCTGGCCGCAGGACAACGCACCCACCCGCAAGCCGGGCATCGGCCTGATGACCGCCTACCTGCAGGACCGCAGCATCGACTGGGCGCGATCGGGCATGGTCGGCGACCGCATCACCGACCTGCAGTTCGCCGACAACCTCAACATCCGTGGCTTCCAGCTGCGCACCGAACAGTTCGGTGGTGAATGGGACTGGGCGGGTATCGCCCACGCCCTGGCCGATGCACCGCGCACCGCCGTGGTCCAGCGCAATACCAAGGAAACCAGGATCCGCGTCGAACTGGACTTGGATCGCGTCGGCGACGCGCACATTTCGACCGGCCTGCCGTTCTTCGACCACATGCTGGAGCAGATCGGCAAGCACGGCGGCTTCGCCCTGGACATCCGGGCCGAGGGCGACCTGCACATCGACGAGCACCACACCATCGAAGACACCGGGCTGGCCTTGGGCCAGGCGCTGCGCGAGGCGCTGGGTGACAAGCGCGGCATCGGCCGCTACGGCTTCACCCTGCCGATGGACGAGACCCTGGCCAGCGCCGCGCTGGATTTCAGCGGCCGCCCGTATTTCGTGTTCGAAGGCGAGTTCAAGCGCGAGCGCGTAGGCGACATGCCGACCGAGCTGGTGCCGCACTTCTTCCGTTCGCTGTGCGATGCCAGCGGCCTGAACCTCAACCTGCAGGTGCGCGGCGACAACGACCACCACAAGGTCGAAGCCTGCTTCAAGGCGCTGGCACGTGCACTGCGCCCGGCGCTGGCCCGACAGGGCACCGCGCTGCCGACCACCAAGGGGGCGCTGTGAGCGAGGTTGCACTGATCGATGCCGGCGGTGCCAACCTCGGTTCGGTGCGCTACGCGCTGGAGCGACTGGGCGCGAATGTGCGCCTGGTACGCGATGCCGAGGGCCTGGTCGGCGCACAGCGGGTGATCCTGCCCGGCGTCGGTGCGGCCGCACCGGGCATGCAGCGCCTGCATGCGCAGGGCCTGGTTGAACCGCTGCGCCGTCTGGAGGTGCCGCTGATGGGCATCTGCCTGGGCATGCAGCTGCTGTTCGAGCGCTCCGAGGAAACCGGCGTCGATGCGCTGGGCCTGATTCCCGGCACGGTGCGCAAGCTGGTGCCGGCCTGTGGCATCCGCGTACCGCACATGGGCTGGAACCGGCTGCTGGCACTGCGCCCGTCACTGCTGCTGCAGGGCGTGCCGGACCGTTCCAGCGCCTATTTCGTGCACAGCTACGCCGCACCGCTGAACGCCCACACCGTCGCCGCCTGTGACCACGGCGGCCTGTTCACCGCCGTGATCGAGCAGGGCCGCTATTTCGGCGCCCAGTTCCACCCCGAGCGTTCCGGCGATACCGGTTCGCTGATGCTGCGCAATTTCCTCGAGGGCACTGCTGCATGAGTTTCACCGTCTACCCCGCACTGGATATCCGCGAAGGCCGCGTGGTGCGCCTGCGCCAGGGCGACTACGCGCAGGAAACCTCCTACGGCGACGATCCGCTGCCGCGCGCGCAGGCGTTTGCCGCGCAGGGCGCGCAGTGGATGCATCTGGTCGACCTGGACGCTGCTCGCGCCGGCGGCTACACCCTGGCCCCGCTGCTGGCGTCGATCCGCCAGAACACCCCGCTGCAGGTGCAGACCGGTGGCGGCGTGCGTGGCCGTGATGACGTGGCGCGCATCCTCGATGCCGGTGCCAACCGGGTGGTGGTCGGCTCGCTGGCCGTGCGCCGCCCCGACGAAGTGCTGGGCTGGCTGGATGAGTTCGGCGCCGAAGGCATCACCATTGCCCTCGACGCCCGCCAGGACGCGCGGGGCCAGTGGCAGCTGCCGGTGCACGGCTGGACCGAGAATGCCGGGGTGACCCTGGACGACCTGGCCCAGCGCTACGCGCGCGCCGGCATGCGCCACCTCCTGTGCACCGACATCGCCCGCGACGGCATGCTGGCCGGCCCCAACATCAGCCTGTACACGCACCTGTCGGCCTTGCTGCCGGGCGTGGCGGTGCAGGCGTCCGGTGGCATCCGTGACGTGGCCGACGTGGCCGAAGCACGTGCTGCCGGCTGCGGCGGTGCCATCCTCGGCAAGGCGCTGCTGGAACAGCGCATGGATCTGGGCGAGGCGCTGGCATGCTGAGCCGCCGCATCATTCCCTGCCTGGACGTGCGCGATGGCCGCGTGGTCAAGGGCGTGCGCTTCCGCGACCACGTCGACATGGGCGACATCGCCGAGCTGGCCCAGCGCTACCGCGACCAGGGTGCCGACGAGCTGGTGTTCTATGACATCGGCGCCAGCCCCGAGGCACGCTCGGTGGACGTGGCCTGGATCGAGCGCATCGCGCGCCTGATCGACATCCCGTTCTGCGTGGCCGGTGGCATCAACAGCGTGGATACCGCGCGCCGGGTCCTGTTTGCCGGTGCTGACAAGGTGTCGATCAACTCGCCCGCGCTGGGCCGCCCGGAACTGATCACTGAACTGGCCGAAGAGTTCGGCGTGCAGTGCGTGGTGGTCGGCGTCGATTCGGTGCGCGAGGACGATGGCCAGTGGCGCGTGCGTCGCTTCACCGGTGACCCGAACAAGACCCAGGCCGTGCCGCTGCGCACGCTGGACTGGATCGTCGAGGCGCAGCGCCTCGGTGCCGGTGAGATCGTGCTGAACTGCATGGACAGCGACGGTGTGCGCCGTGGCTACGATGTGGAGCAGCTGCGCCAGGCCCGTGCGCTGTGCAACGTGCCGCTCATCGCCTCTGGCGGTGCCGGTGCGATGGAGCATTTCGCCCAGGCCTTCGACCAGGCCGACGTGGATGGCGCGCTGGCTGCCAGCGTGTTCCACAGCGGTGCCATCGCCATTGCAGATTTGAAGCGCTACCTGCGCGAACAGCAGATCGAGGTTCGAGATGTCTATTGAAGTACGCCCGTCGCCGCAGGCGCTGGAATCGCTGGACTGGGCAAAGGGCGATGGCCTGCTGCCGGCCGTGGTGCAGGATGCCGACACACTGCAGGTGCTGATGCTGGGCTATGTCAACGCCGAGTCGCTGCACATCACCCAGGTGACCGGGCACATGACCTTCTACAGCCGCAGCAAGCAGCGCCTGTGGACCAAGGGCGAGCAGTCCGGCCACGTGCTGGCGGTACAGTCGATCAGCGTGGACTGCGATGCCGACACCGTGCTGGTGCTGGCACGCCCGGCCGGCCCGACCTGCCACACCGGTGCTGAAAGCTGCTTCGATGGCGCGCCGAAGGATTTCCTCGGCGGCCTGGGCCAGCTGGTGGCCGTGCGCGAGGCACAGCGTCCGCCGGGCAGCTACACCACCTCGCTGTTCGAAGGTGGCATCCGCCGCATCGCGCAGAAGGTGGGCGAGGAGGGCGTGGAAACCGCGCTGGCTGCGGTGGCGCAGGACGACGAGGCCCTGCTGGGCGAATCGGCCGACCTGCTGTACCACCTGCTGGTGCTGCTGCGCGCGCGCGGGCTGTCGCTGCAGGACGCCCGCGATGTGCTGGAAATGCGCCACCGTTGATGGGGCGTGCGGACCAACGGTCCGCACCTACCGGACACGCGGGCGATGATGGGGCCGTGCGGACCAACGGTCCGCACCTACCTGTAGAGTCGAGCTTGCTCGACTGCCCTTTGCAAGACAGTCGAGCAAGCTCGACTCTACAATGGGCGGTCTTTCTTTCCCGGACCGCCCCCATGAAACTGCCCGCCGCCTGGCTGTGCTGCCTGTTGCTGACTTCGCCGGCCTGGGCCGCCGACACGGTGGTCAGTGGCAAGGTCTATCTCGAACGCGACGGCAGGCCCGGGCGCGGCGCGACCGATCCGGGCCTGGCCGGGGTGCAGGTCTCCAACGGCGAGACCATCGTCAAGACCGCGGCCGACGGCAGCTACAGCCTGCCGGTGCGCGACGGGCAGACCGTGTTCGTCATCAAGCCCGATGCCTACAGCTTCCCGAAGGCGGCCGACGGCCTGCCGACGTTCTGGCGCCACTACCGCCCGAACGGTTCGCCGGCCCTGAAGTACGGCGGCATCGCCGCCACCGGCGCGGCCGACCGTGGCTGGGATTTCGCCCTGCAGTCCGATCGCCATGACAGCCGCCGCGGCTTCCAGATGCTGGTCTTCACCGATTCGCAGACGGCCAGCCTGAAGGACATCGGCTACTACCAGCAGTCCATCGTGGCGCCGCTGGTGGGCCAGACCAAGGCACGCCTGGGCACCACCCTGGGCGACATCGTCAACGACGACCTGGGCCTGTACCCGGCCATCAACAAGGTCACCACCGAACTGGGCGTGCCGTGGTTCCATGTGCCGGGCAACCACGACCTGGATTTCGATGCCGCCAACGACGACCACTCGCTGGACAGCTGGCGCAACATCTACGGCCCGGACACCTACGCGGTGGAAGAGGGCGGTGCCAGCTTCGTGTTCCTCGATGACGTGGTCTACGACCCCAACGCCAAGCCGAAGTACGTCGGCGGCCTGCGCGAGGACCAGTTCGCCTTCCTGGCCGGCTACCTGAAGGGCCTGCGCAAGGACCGCTTGCTGGTACTGGGCATGCACATCCCGCTGTTCGACGCTGCGCCGGGTCGCGAGACCTTCCGCCACGCCGACCGCCAGCGCCTGTTCGACCTGCTCAAGGATTTCCGCAACGTGCTGGTGCTGAGCGGCCACAGCCACACCCAGCAGCACGTCTACCACGGCAAGGCCGAGGGCTGGCAGGGTGAGAAGCCGCTGCACGAGTACAACGTCGGTGCCAACTGCGGCGCGTTCTGGTCGGGCGTGAAGAATGCTGCGGGCGTACCCGACAGCACCATGAGCGATGGCACGCCGAAGGGCTACGCGCTGCTGGACGTGGCCGGCAACGGCAGCTACCGCCTGCAGTACCGCGTGGCCGGTGCCCCGGCCAGCGACCAGATCGGCCTGCATGCGCCGAAGGTGCTGCGCCAGGGGGCTTACCCGGCATGGGGCGTGTACGCCAACGTGTACATGGGCGAGGACACCAGCGTGGTCGAGTTCCGCGTTGACGGCGGTGCCTGGCAGGCGATGAAGCAGGTCAGCCAGCCTGACCCGCGCCTGCTGGTGGAGAACGTGGCCGATGACACGACCGACGTCCTGCGCGGCTATGATCGTTCGCCGGAAGCCACCGCATCGCCGCACCTGTGGCGTGGCGCGCTGCCGACCAACCTCGAGGTGGGCAGCCACAAGATCGAGGTGCGCTCGACCCAGCCCGATGGCGCGGTGTTCACCGCCACCACCCGCTACAGCCTGCAGACGGCCCAGCCCTGATCCAGGCCGGTCCGGGTGCAGGTTCGCTGCACCCGGTCCCGCAGCGTTGGCAAAGCGCGTTCAATGCCTGAGAATCGACACGATTCAATCGATTCAAGCAGGCCAGTGTGAACGTTGCAGCAGCGTCCCCGGTACTTTCCGATCTGGCCAGCCCTTCCGCTGGCAGCGGTACCCCCCACGGCCATGATCCGCGCAGCCTGGTGGTGGCCGACGTCGGCGGCACCTTCGCCCGCCTGGCCCTGGCCGAGACCACGCCGGGGCAGACCCCGCGACTGGGCAGCTACCGCACCTACGCCTGCGCCGATCATCCGAGCCTGGCCGCGATCCTCGCCGATTTCACTGCCAGCCTCGGCCAGCCGGTCAGCACGGCCGTGGTGGCGATTGCCGGTCTGCTCGATGGCGATGTGCTGATCAACGCCAACCTGCCGTGGACGGTCTCGCTGTCGACCACCCGCGCGCAGTCCGGGCTGCAGGAACTGCAGCTGATCAACGATTTTGAAGCGGTGGCGCTGGCCATTCCCTACCTGCAGGCCGACACCCTGGTGCCGTTGAACGGCGATGCCGATCCGGCGCAGGCGTTCCCGGCGCTGGTGCTGGGCGCGGGGACCGGCCTTGGCGCCGCGCTGCGCTTTGCCGATGGCGACCGCCCTGTGCTGGCCAGCGAACTCGGCCACGCGGCGCTGGGCGCCGGCAACGCGCTGGAGCTGCAGGTGCTGGGCCAGCTGCTGCAGCGCTGGCCGCACGTGGACAACGAACGCGTGCTGTCCGGCAGTGGCCTGATGAACCTTTACCCGTGCCTGTGCGAACTGCGCGGCGCGCCCCCGCAGTGGCACAGCACCGAGGCGCTGATCGGCGCGGCGCGCAGTGGCGAGGATCCGCTGGCGGTGGAAACCCTGCAGGTGTTCTGCGCGTGGCTGGGCAGCCTGGCCGGTGATGCGGCGATCGCCGTGGGCGCGCGCTCGGTCTATCTGGCCGGTGGCATCTCCGCGCACGTGCAGGATTTCCTCGCCGATGGCCGCTTCCGCGAGCGCTTCCTCAACAAGGGCGTGCTGACCGACGTGCTGCGCCAGGTGCCGGTGTGGCGCGTCGAACACGGCCAGCTGGGCGTACTCGGCGCGGCGGTCTGGCACGCGGCGCGCACGCCGGCATAAGAACAACAGCAAGGCTGCCGGCAGCCTGCCGGCGGCGGAACGGACGACGGAGGCGGACATGGTGGATCGCAGGCAGTTCCTTCAGGCCGGAGCACTGGCCGCGGGCATGGCGGCATTGCCGAGCGCGCAGGCGCGCGCGCAGGGCGGAGCGAAGGTCGTTTCAACCTGGGATTTCGGCGTGCCGGCCAACCAGGCGGCATGGAAGGTCCTGGCCAACGGTGGCAGCGCGCTGGATGCTGTTGAAGCCGGTGCGCGCTGGGCCGAGAGCGAGCTGTGCAATCCCACCGTCGGCCATTGCGGCAACCCGGATCGTGACGGCGTGCTGAGCCTGGACGCGAGCATCATGGACGGCGATGGTCGCTGCGGTGCGGTCGCCGCGCTGGTGGACATCCTGCACCCGGTGTCGGTGGCCCGCAAAGTGATGGAGAACAGCCCGCACGTGCTGCTGGTGGGCGAGGGCGCGCAGCAGTTCGCGGTGCAGCAGGGCTTCGAGCGCCAGCACCTGCTGACGCCGCAGGCCGAGGCGGCCTGGCGCGAGTGGCTGAAGACCGAGAAGTACCAGCCGCAGATCAACGCCGAGCGCCGCGGCATCCCCGGCAACAGCGACAACCACGACACCATCGGCATGCTGGCGCTGGACGCCAGGGGCAACCTCGCCGGCGCCTGCACCACCAGTGGCATGGCCTGGAAGCTGCACGGCCGCGTCGGCGACAGCCCGATCATCGGCGCCGGCCTGTACGTGGACAACGAGGTGGGCGCGGCGACGGCCTCGGGCGTGGGCGAGGAAATGATCCGCAACGCGGCCTCGTTCCTGGTGGTCGAGCTGATGCGCCAGGGGCGCACGCCGGCCCAGGCCTGCCGCGAGGCCATCGACCGGGTGGTGCGCAAGCGCCCCGAGGCGAGCAAGACGCTGCAGGTCTGCTTCCTGGCGATGAACAAGCAGGGCGAAGTCGGCGCGTACGCGTTGCATCGCGGCTTCGTCTACGCGGTGTGCGACGGGCAGCGCCAGGACGACCTGCGCGATTCGGCGTCGATCTACACGAGCACCCAGGCGTGAGCGTGCGCCTGGGCCTGGAGATCGCCAGCAATTCGGTGGCCTCGGCGCTTGCCGCGCAGGCCGGTGGTGCGGACCGCATCGAACTGTTCGACAACCTCGCCGAAGGCGGCACCACGCCGTCCTTCGCCAGCATTGCCACGGCCCGCGAGCGCCTGACCATTCCGCTGTTCGTGCTGGTGCGTCCACGTGCCGGCGATTTCCACTACGACGCACTGGAAACCGAGCTGATGCTGCGCGACATCGCGCAGTGCCGTGCACTCGGCTGCGATGGCGTGGTCGTCGGCGCGCTGGATGCGCAGGGTGACATCGATCTGCCGCTGTGTCGCGAGCTGGTGCAGGCCGCCGGGCCGCTGCAGGTCACGTTCCATCGCGCCTTCGATGCAACCCGCGATCTGTCCGCGGCACTGGAGCAGGTGATCGGCCTCGGCTGCCAGCGCGTGCTGACGTCGGGCGGGCAGGTCAGCGCGGAGGCCGGCAGCAAGGTGCTGGCCGGGCTGGTCACCCAGGCGGCGGGGCGCATCAGCGTGATGGCCGGTGCCGGCCTGGGCCCGGCCAACATCGCCGCGGTTGCCCGACACACGGGCTGCACAGAACTGCACGCCTCGGCCAAGGGCCTGCGGCGCTCGGACATGCAGTTCCAGAACCCGGTGCTGCGCGGCCTGGACCCGGACTGGAGCCAGACCAGCACCGCCACGGTGGCCGCACTGCGCAAGGCGCTGGACGGCTGAGCGCCAAGGACGGAGTCGGATTCCTTCGCAGAAGGGCTCTGACCCCGGATGGCCAAATGCGATGGATGCGGACAAACGCGTTCCGCGCGCACATGTCGTGATCGTGTCACCTCGCTAGAGGCAGTCGGTCTGATACTCAGCTACGCCTGCGTATCCGTAACCGATGTATAGCGAGGTGGCGTGGAGCTCAGCTGGCCTCCTGAAGTGCCTTCATCGCGCCACCAATACTCCTCATATCTGCTTGGGTTCTTGAACTCATAGATGCTGATGATGCCAAGCAGCGAACAAGGTGAGTCGGCCATGAAATCCCAGCCATCCTTCTCGGCGCAGTAGGTTTCGGTCTCTTCCATGAACCATACCCGATACCCCTTTCTGATCACTACATTGATTGCAGTGCTCGCCACATTCGAAAACTCTGAAAGTGCTGGCATTCTTCACCTCGTTGATTGCTGCAGTTACCGGCGCTGATGCGTCTTGTTTCGCGCATCTGTGGTCCTGCGTGATGCGGTGACCAGATGATCGACGTTGATAGAGTGCATGAGATCTCGATGCGGTGTGCATGCATTGTCGCCTTTTGCTGCTTTTTTGCTTTGACGTTGGAGAGCTCTCGGCACGCAGTTCCGGAGGCTGGTGCTGCGCGGCTCTGACCCCGGCTGAGCGGCGCATCAGCTAGCAGGAAAGTGTCGTTTTCGGCTCATGCAGGGGAAACGCCAGCGCGCCGGATGACGGTATGCAGGGCCAGCGGTGCTTCTGGGTGGAAGATCTGCCCCAGATTGTCGACAGTCGACTTGCCCTCCTGCATCGATCGATTTGCACATGCGTCGACTATTTCTGCTCCTCTCCTGTCTGCTGCCAGCTCCCGGAGTTCTGGCGGAGGACGGGCATCGGTCAAACTGGATATGGAACGGTGCCAGTTCTGGGCACCATGGCGTAGGTTGGGGAGCGGACGGCGTGATGCTGTCGCCCGGGGCGCTGGGTGCATTTGTCGATACACGGGTGCACATGATCGGCAACCGGCGGTTCCGTGCGCTGTACCAGGTCTTCGATTCAAACCCCGAGAACCGGATGGGGCGGTGCGGAGCGGGGCGTGAAGTCCATCTGCATGTCTACGAATTGACGCCAACCCGTCCCGTCGAACGCGGCGCGGTTCTGGTCAGCAGTTGCCTGCAGACATTGGCATTGGCCAGCCAGGATTCCGGTGCTCCCGATAGTGAGTCCGACTTCTCGTCTGTCATCTGGACAAAAGATGGTTTCACGGTCGAATGGTGGGGCGACGGCCCCGAGGGTCGTGCGACGAGCCACTATGCACTTCGCAACGGGCAGTTTGGTCCAGCCCAGCCGTAGCCGGCGGCGGCAAGGAACGGACAACACCGTTCCGCGCGTACTTGTCGTGATCGTGTCACGTCGTTGTGCCATCGCCGCACATCCGTGCATCGCAAGTCATTGATTCTGGGATAGACATGCGGTCTTTTACGACTGCGTGGCGTGCATTGCTGCGCCGCGTGATGCCAAGCCTTGTTCAGCCATGCTTTAGTTTGGATCGATCCACAGGGGAGGGCGCGGATCCGGTATGGATCGATGCAATCGCCTTGGGTCGTCGTCTCTGTAGTGCCGCTGTTCCTCGCATCTGCGCGCCCACACCAACGAAGAGCAACTGCCCATGGCTCAGTCCGTCCGTACCCGTCGTCATCTGTTGTCCCAGGCCTTGCTGCTGGCCCTGCTGCCGCTGGCGGCCAGTGCACAGGACGCCGACAGTACTTCCGCCACGAAAGATCTGGATGCGGTCACCGTCACCGGCTCGCGCATCAAGCGCGCGAGTGTCGAAGGACCGGCCCCGGTCAACGTGATCTCCGCCCAGCAGATCCAGAAGGAAGGCTTTGTCACCGTCTACGACGCGTTGAAGACGCTGACCGAAGCGACCGGCACCGTCGAAGCCGCGTCGCAGTGGGGCTCGCACACGCCCAATGCCAGCGGCCTGAACCTGCGCGGCATGGGCCCGAACCGGACCCTGCTGCTGGTCAACGGTCGACGCGTGGCCGACTACCCGCTGCCCTATGGCGGCGAGACCAACTTCTCCAACTACAGCAACATTCCCGCCGCCGCAGTGGAACGCATCGAAGTGCTGACCGGTGGCGCCTCGGCCATCTACGGTTCGGATGCGATCGCCGGCGTGGTCAACGTCATTCTCAAGACCAACTACGACGGTGATGAAGTGCGCGTGCGCGGCGGCACGTCCACCGAAGGCGGTCGGGACACCTGGGATCTTTCCTGGGCCGGCGGCAAGACCGGCGACCACTGGAGCGTGACCTATGCGCTGCAGTACACCAAGCGCGATCCGCTGTTCGGCCGGGACCGGCCGCAGATGGACGATGCCGACGATGCGCCGTATCCGTCCTGGAACATGGAGCAGCGCAAGGTCGGGTTCCGACCCACGGCCGGCCTGGCGCTCATCGACCCCGGCACCGGAGAGCGCCTGGCACCCCCCACTGGAACCTGCGAGAAGTTCGACGGCGAGTACTACACCGCTGATCGCCTGGTCTACAACTACAACGCCAATACCGTGACGAACACCGGGCGCCTGTGCGGCATGAGCGCCGACTACGCCAACTGGCTGCTGACCGGTGGCTCGGAGAACCTCTCCGGCAACCTGTATGCCACGTTCGACTTCGGCAACGATCTGCAGGCGTGGAGCAATCTGGCCGTGTACCGTTCCGAAGCGCTGTGGGGCACCAATCCGCCGAGCGTCACCCTCGTCGACGATGCCAACGGCTACTACTGGGATGCCAACCGCGATCGCCCGATTCTGGGCGTGCGCCAGTTCACCCCCAACGAGGTGGGTGGCCTGGACACCCTGCGCAATACCAACCGTGAACTGTCCTGGGATGTCAGCGCGGGCCTGCGCGGTCGCCTGGCAGACCGCTTCGACTGGAGTGCGTCGGTGGGGCGCTCCTACTACCGCGTGGAAGAGCGGCAGAACGTGGTGGACGAGCAGAAATCGTATGACTTCTTCCTGGGCCCGCGGCTGGGCACCACGGCGGACGGCGAAGCGATCTACGCCTTGAACGAATCGCGCTGGTGGAACCCGATCACTCCTGACGAGTACTGGCAGATGGGTACGGTGGCGCGCAACCGCGCCTCGTCGTGGGTCAACCAGGCCTCGGCGGACATCACCGGCGAACTGTTCCAGGGCTGGGCCGGGCCGGTTTCGTTTGCCGCCGTGGCTGAAGTCGCGCGGCAGGGCTATCACCTCAGTCCCGACCCGCGCGCTGGCATCGACTTCGACCTGCAGAACGTCGACCGTGGCGGTGGCGAGCGCACGCGCTATTCGGCCGGCGTGGAGTTCAAGATTCCACTGGCCGACAGCCTGATCGCCACCGCCGCGGCGCGCTACGACCGCTATGGCAGCTACAAGGCCGATGACAGCGCCGACGCGGTGAGCATCGGCAGCCAGAAGGAAACCACCTGGAATGCGGGCCTGGAATGGCGACCGTTCGAGTCGCTGCTGGTGCGTGGTTCCTATGCCACCAGCTTCCACGCCCCGGACATGCACTACCTGCTGGGCCAGCCCAGCAGTTCGCAGGTGCTGACCTATGATCGGCTGCGCTGCATCGAAAGTGGCGCCTACCTGGTGAACGAGTGCGGCGCGGGCAATCCCGATGTCTGGTACGCGTTTGATGTGAACCGCCGCGGCACGCCCTTGCTGCGTTCTGAAACCGGTGATTCCTGGACCGTCGGTTTTGTCTGGGATGTGCTGCCGAACCTGTCGGTCAGTGCCGACTACTGGGCGATCAAGCTGCAGGACATGATCGTCGACGTGGGTGCCGACGAGGTGCTGGCCAGTGAGGCTGGCTGCCTGACCGGCAAGAACATCGACGGCACGCCCTGGGCCAATCCGGCCGGTGGCGAATACTGCGCCGGCATCCTCGCGCGCGTGAACCGTGACAGCAATGGTCGCCTCGTCTCCATTGAGCGCGGCCCGTTCAACCTGGCCAGCCGTGAGGTCCGCGGCATCGACCTGACCGCACGCTACCGGCTGGAAACCGCTGCGTGGGGCAGCTTCCAGTTGGGCGTGAACTACACCAACCAGCTCTCGACCAAGGAGCAGCGCTACGCCAACGATCCCAATCCCGAGCGTCGCGACCGCGACCTGCGCAGCAAACTGCGCGCCAGCCTGGGTTGGCAGCACGGCCACTGGAACGCCAATGTCTACGCAGACCGCGTCGGTTCGGTGCCGGGCGTGCGTTACCACTGGGGCACCGACCGCCTGGACAACCCCGGTGGCTGCCTGCCGTTCGCCGATGGCTATGTACCCAGTGACAGCCCGTCGTTGAACTGCTTGGAGCCGTTGACCCGGCCCGATGGCTCGGCCAACCCCAACCCCAATGCGGGGCAGCAGACCTCGCGCTACTACGGCCGGGTAGGGCCGTTCATCACCTGGAACTTCAACGTCGGTTACCAGGTGACCGAGCACATCAAGGTCAACGCGTACGTCAACAACGCCTTCAATGCCGCCAGCTGGAACCACAAGGATCCCTACAAGGCGGACTACGACTTCGCGCCGACCCGCCTGCTGGGTGCGGTCGGGCGCGAGTTCGCGCTGGAGTATGTGTTCACGTTCTGATCGCGGGAACCTGCTCCTGTAGAGCCGAGCATGGGCTCGGCTCTACAGAAAACGGCAGCCACCTGTAAAAGCGTGGCTGCCGTGGAGGACCGTTGTGCCGGCTTAGAACTTGTAGGTCGCGCCGAAGTAGATCTGGCGGCCCGAGTACAGGTTGGAGATCAAACGGGACTGGGTGTCGCTGCCCAGGTAGATGCGCTGCTCGGACTTGGTGGCGTTGAGCACCGAGGCGGTGAAGGTCAGCGCTTCGGTGAAGTTGTACGCCACGTTCAGATCCAGCTGGTCGTACGGTTCGGTGTACTGGGTCATGCCGTTGACCAGGCCGCCGACCACTTCACCACGACGATTGTACGAGGCACGGGCCAGGAACCGGTCGGTTTCGTAGAACACCGTCAGGTTGGCCTGGTTCTTGGCGCTGCCCACCAGCGGCGAGGCGCCGAGGTTCTCGCCGTTGAGCTCGATCGAGGCCAGGTTGGTGTCGTTGTAGGTGTAGTTGGCCTGCACGCCCAGGCCGAAGTCGAAGGTGTACTGGCCGTAGACTTCCACGCCCTGCGACACCGCGTCACGGCCATTGGCCTGGGTGCTGTAGTCCTGCACCGTCAGCATCTCGCCGCCGACTTCCATCTGCACGTCACGCACGATCGGCACCGTGAAGTTGCCGATGTCCTTGCGGAACAGGCCGACACCGGCGACGGCGCCCGGCATGAAGTACCACTCCACGCCGAGGTCGTACTGGGTGGCCTTGAAGGCTTCGAGGTTCTTGTTGCTGCCGCTGCCGGCCCAGCCTTCGGTCGGCGCACCGCCGGCGACGCGGCGATCGTTGACGTACTCGGCGCTGTAGTAGCTCAGGCTGCCGGGTGCGGCGATGCTTGTGTAGCTCGGACGAGCCACCACCTTCGACGCCGCGCCGCGCAGGACCAGCGTGTCGGTGATGTCCCAGGCGATGTTGAAGCTGGGCAGCACGTCGGTGTAGGTACGATCCGAACCGATCAGCTCGTACGTCTTCTCGCGTGCCAGGGCATCGGGCAGGCGCACGAAGCCACTTTCGCAGCCATAGGTGGGGAAGGCTGCCGCCGCCGGATCATTGCAGGACATCGGAGCGCCGGAGGCGTTGTCCAGGAAGTAATCGTTGAAGCGCTCGATCGAATCGCTGGACTGGGCGAACTGCTCGGTCCGCACCACGCGCACGCCGACGTTGCCGCGCAGGCGCTCGGTGCGGAAGTTGGCCTGGAAGTAGCCCGAGTAGATCTTCTCGTTGACGTTGTAGACGAAGTCGTCCTCGACGCGGTTGTGCGACTGGCCGTAGGTGGAGTTCAGGTGGTCGATGTAGGCCGGGAAGTTGATGCCCGGGAACACATTCGCATTGAAGCCGCCAGCGATGCCGGTGATCGGGTTGGACAGGAAGAAGCCCGGCTGGGCGATGCCGGCCGTGTTGTCGCAGCCCGCCTGGTAGCGGCTGTCGTAGTCAGCCGGATCGGCGCCCTTGCACACCCAGTAGGTGTTGCCGGTGTTGCGATGGACCTTGCCGTCACGGTACTTGGCACCGAACTGGATCGAGTCCAGCCAGCCGCTTTCGAACATCTTGGTGACGTCGGCCTGGAAGTGGTTCTGCTTGACCTCGGTCTGCATCCACGACGAATCGGTCGAGCCGGTGTCGACCTCGGCGATGCCGTTCATCAGCACCTCCTGCAGGTTCGGCGAGACGGTCAGCGTCGGGGTGCCGGTCAGGTCCCACGCGGTGTACTGGTTGCCGGACTCCCACACGCCATTGACGCGGCGGCGCGGCTTGGCCGACATGCGGAAGTTCATCGACGGGCCACCTTCGGACCAGGTACGGCCGCCGCTGAAGGAGGCCTTCCACAGCGGGCTGATGTCCCAGTCGATGGTCAGGTCGGCGGTCTGCGACAGTGCCTTCTCACGGCTGTAGCCGCCGGACATCTGCGGGGTCGGAATGGTGCAGTCATCCGGACCCCAGCCACCCGGGGCCAGGCCGGCGGCCGCGGCTTCGTCTTCACTGCAGTAATAGGCCTTGCCCGGCAGCTTCTCGAACTGCGCGCCGGTGACCACGGTGCCGCTGGGGTCGAAGGTCAGGCCGTTGAGCAGGCGGCCGCCGGCCCAGTTGCCGTCACCGTTGTAGCGCGCCATGTTCCACTCGGGCACCTTGAGCATGTTCTGCGCATAGTTGCCGTCCAGTTCGAAGCGGAAGTAGTTGGCAGTCAGGGTCAGGTTGTCGACCGGCTTGAACTGGAACGTCAGCTGGCCGCCCTTGCGCTCGCGCTCCTCTTCCTTCACGGCGAAGTTCACCGAGGTAGGCATGAAGAAGTCGCTGTAGTTGTGCCCGAACTGGTCGTTGAAGCCGGAGTTGCCCCACCAGTAGTTGATGCCGCCCTGGGTGAGGGCGTTGCCGTTGACATCACGGGCGTCGACGTCGGTGCCGTACCACTGGTAGTTCTCGGTGCTCACTTCCATGGTGCGGCTGGTGCGCTTCTGCTGGGTCACGCCGACCAGCACGCCGAAGCGCTCGTCCTTGCTGTGCCAGGAGTACAGCGCCGACGCCTGCGGATCAACGTCCTGGTGGGTATCGGAAGACACGCCTTCCAGGGTCACGTAGCCGGAGTTGGATTCCATCTCCAGCGGACGGCGGGTGTGCAGGATGACCGTGCCGCCGATGCCGCCTTCGTCGATGCGGGCTTCCGGCGACTTGAACAGCTCGGCGCTGGACAGCATGTTCGACGGCAGCAGGGTGTAGTTGAACGAACGGCTGGCCTCATCGTTGGTTTCGGAGGTGGCGATGTAGTTGCCGTTCAACTGGGTCAGGGTCAGGTCCGGATCGAGGCCGCGCACGCTGACGCTCTTGCCTTCGCCGCCATCGCGGGTGATGACCACGCCGGGCACGCGCTGCAGCGAATCGGCGACGTTCTTGTCGGGGAACTTGCCGACGTCCTCGGCGGTGATCACTTCGACCACGGCGTTGGCGTCGCGCTTCTGCTGCAGGCTCTTTTCGATCGCGTAGCGGTAGCCGGTGACCTGGACGCTGTCCAGGGTGGTGGCATCGGTACCGCCGGTGGTCGGCTGTGCGGTGGCCTGCTGGGCAGCGGCGCCGGTCGGCGCGACGGCTGCGGCCAGGGCCAGCGCGACGGCGAGCGACAAGGTGTCGCGACCGTGCTTACGAGTTGAATGCTTCATTGCCATCTCTCCCTCTCTTGGATTGATCCGGTGACTGACGCGGAACTTGAATCGATCTAATCTGTGATGCCGATTTTTGCTAAGCCGCGCGGCTGCCTGGGGCGGCGCGCTGGTGCTCGGGTACGTGCTGTTCCGGTCCCCAACTCCGGGCCATCCCTGAATTCGCTTGGATCGATCTAAGCGATGGCGGGGCGATTTTTAGCATGGCTGGAGGGGTTGCGCATGCTGCTGCGCAATATTGCAGTGACGTGTCTGCCGAATGATGATTCGCTGAAATGCGCTGGAATCGTTTACATGCGCAAAGGGGAGGGTGGTTCGGCAGGGCTTGCAGCCCTGCACCTGCTTCAAGCCGAAGCCGAAGCAAGATCAAAGGCGGCTCTGGCTTGCTGTGAGTTGGGCGGGGCGGTGTGGGCTGGCAGGACACGCCGTAAACCCATCCCTGGGGGCTCGTAGGCGCCATCCATGG